>CAYHZL010000036.1:0-22017 GCA_964361075.1 uncultured Chitinophagaceae bacterium | reverse complement strand
GTAACTCATTCGCCGCGGCGAATGAGTTACTCTTTTTGAAAAAATTACGCCGCAGGCGCACTGAACGCGCTACTCAGCAGTCGTAAAATAATAATTCAAAATATGCCACCAAAACACGAAAACACGAAAACGCACAAAAAGAAATTTGAAACACTACCCGAAGAATTGGAAATCATCGGAAAAAAGATTGTTGACGCAGCGTATAATGTTCACAAAACTTTAGGTCCCGGCTTACTGGAAAAAGTATATGAAATTTGTTTTTGCCACGAATTAGCAAAAAGAGGATTAAAATATTTGCGCCAGATTGATATTCCAATTGTTTACGATGGGATTACCTTTCAAGAGGGACTACGATTGGATGTGTTAGTGGATGATAAAATAATTTGTGAAATTAAGGCTGTGGATTTAGTAAATCCGATTTGGGAAGCACAGGTATTAAGTCATTTGAAATTAACAAATAGGCGTTTAGGTTATTTAATCAACTTTAATGTTGTTAATATCGGACAAGGCATTAAACGATTTATTTTATAAGTTTGGTGAAATTTCGTGTTTTTGTGATTTAGTGGCAAAAACATTATGAATGCTAAGTAGTTACAAAAAAATAATAACAGATGTACCTAATCCATAATTAACAGATGTACCAAACCTATAATAAAAGGAGAAACAGTTATGAAATCCATGCTAAGTTTCGCAATGGTTGCTGTGTTGATTACAGCAATGTTTATCGGTTGTGGGGACGATAAGAAAGGGAGAGGCGGCGCGCGATCCGATGTTCAGGAAGCCGCACAAAAAACGTATGTTGCACCCGGTGATTTAGATGAGTATTACTTCTTTGCCTCGGGTGGACATTCGGGACAAGTGTACATTTATGGCGTTCCTTCTATGCGACATCTTTCCACAATTCCGGTGTTTGCTCCATATCCGGCAACAGGCTATGGATTCGATAAAGAATCAAAGGCAATGCTTGGCGGATTTACCTGGGGAGATGCGCATCATCCGTCAATCAGTGAAACCGATGGAGATTACGATGGTCGCTGGTTGTTTATTTCTGATAATGCGAATAACAGAATGGCGCGTATTGATCTTCGTGATTTTAAGACCAAAGAAATTTTTGGACCTATACCCAATGTGTCGGGGAATCACTGCTCATCGTTTGTAACAGAAAATACAGAATACGTTCTGGCCGGTTCGCGTTTTTCTATTCCATTACCCAAAGGCACTTTTGAAAAGATTGAAGATTATGCAACAAAATATAAAGGTGTTGTTGCCGGTATCGCCGTAGATTCAAAATCCGGAAAGATGACCCTCGGATGGGAAATTTTGATGCCGCCGTTTAACTATGATCTTGGCGATGCCGGAAAAGGTCCGAGCAAAGAGTGGGGATTCTGGACGTGCTATAATTCCGAACGGGCAACGGGAAAACTTGAAGTAACATCAACCCAAAAAGATCGTGATTATGTTGTTGCAGTGAATTGGAAAAATGCGGAAAAAGCAATTAAAGATGGAAAATTCAAAATGATCGGCGGTGTGAAGGTTATCGATCCTAAAGATGCTCAAGGCGTTGTCTTTCTTTTGCCTGCAGCAAAATCCCCGCACGGTGTCGATATCAGCCCTGATGGCAAATATATTATCGCAAGCGGAAAATTGCAAAGCATCACCACAGTATTTAATTTCGAGAAAATGCTGACAGCAATTGAGAAAAAAGATTTCACAGGCAACGAAGATGGAATTCCTGTGTTGAATTATAATTCTGTAAAAGAAGCTGAAGTGAACGTTGGTCTTGGACCTCTTCATACACAATTTGATGATAAAGGTTTTGCCTATACATCACTCTTTGTGGAAAGCGCTGTGTGCAAATGGAAACTCGGCACATGGGAAGTTGTTGACAAAATTCCTGTTTCATACAATATCGGTCACTTGTGTGCGGCTGAAGGCGATACGAAACATCCCGACGGGAAATATCTTATTGCGTTGAATAAATTATCGCATGGTCGTCATTTGAGCGTAGGTCCTTCACAACCGGAAGCATCACAGTTAATTGATATCGGCGGCGAAAAAATGGGATTGTTATATGATGCGTTCACGGAACCGGAACCGCACTATGCGCAGATCATTAAAGCTGACAAATTACACCCAATTGAAGTCTATCCAAAAGAAGAAAACAAAAACCCGAAAGCAATTTGGGATGTGAAAGATGCAAAGGTTGTTCGTAACGGTAAGAATGTGGAAGTATATATGACTGCAGTTCGTTCCAGTTTCGAACCGAACAAGATTGAAGTCAACAAAGGTGATAAGGTAACGATTTATATTACCAATATTGAACAAACAACTGATGAGCTTCATGGTTTAGGATTGAGCGAATACAACATTAATATTGTTGTCGATCCGGGTGAAACGAAAACGTTTGAATTTATCGCTGATAAAGGAGGAGTATTTCCATACTATTGCACGAACTTCTGTTCGGCACTCCATCAAGAAATGCAAGGATATATGCTCGTTAAATAATGCACAATTAAGAAAGGGGTGAGCGTGGCTCACCCCTTTTTGATTGTAGCTAGGAGTTGGTATGAAGCAGTATTTAGAAAAAGTAACATCGTTTTTTGATATCCCGATTGATCTGCGCGGCAGAATCTTAATTTTTCTTGCAGCGCTCATGTTGGTTCCATCGTACTTCACTCCGCTCTGGAAGATGACGATGTACTCAAATCAATTTCCCGATGGATTGGAATTAAATATTTTTACGTATAAACTAGAAGGTGGAAAATCTGCGAACCAGGATGACCTCAAAGAGATCAATTCGCTGAATCATTACATCGGTATGCGTCCATTGCTCGATGATGACTTCACAGAATTCAAATGGATTCCGTTTGTTATCGGCGGAACAATATTGCTGGCACTGCGTGCTATTGTAATTGGCAAGATGTCCAAACTTGTAGATCTATTTGTGATGTTTACGTATTTCGGAATATTTTCGTTGTGGAGTTTTTACTACAAAATGTACATTTACGGTCACCAGCTTGACCCAACCGCAGCGATAAAGGTTCCACCATTTACGCCTCCGATGTTTGGTCATCAAACAATGGCAAATTTTGAAGTGTACAATTATCCTTCAACCGGTACATTTTTTATTTCGCTGATGCCTGTGTTGTTGTTAGCCGCAATGTGGTTTTCAAGAAAATCATGGTTAGCAAAACAAACACACAAATAGTTACAATGAACTTTCCGAAACCAATAGTAACGCGCGAACACGGATCGTGGATCGTGTTGTTTGTACCGATGACGATCGGTGCATTGCACAGCGGAGGATTTACAATCAATATTTTTTGGCTTGCACTTTCGGCACTTGGCGTTTTTATGAGCTATGTTCCGATTCATACACTGATGCGTGATGCAAGCGGAACATCGCAAAGCGACGAAAAGATAGAAGCATCAAAATTTTGGGCTGTGGTATATCTCGTATTCGGTCTCTTGTGTATTGCACCGCTGTTTCGTCAACAGTTGAGGTATATCATCACGTTTGGTATTGTAGGTGCGCTTTCGTTTTTCTGTAATTATTTTCTTACGCGCACAATACAAAAATCAATTACCAGCGATTTAACCGCCGTTGCGGGATTAACATTAAGTGCGCCGAGCGCGTACTATGTGAATGCCGGAATAGTAGATAAGCAAGCGTTGATATTGTGGCTGTTGAATTTTCTTTTCTTCGGATGCAGCGTGTTTTATGTTCACATGAAGATCAAAGTCAGTTCGATGAAACGTGTTGACTTTCCGCTGGCGGAAAAACTAACGCTTGGAAGATTGAATATTGCGTACCATATTGTTGTCATCGGAATTGTTGTTACGCTTTCATTGTACCATCTTACAAAAAGTACTGCAGCTCTTGCTTTCGTACCGATGGTTGTTCACGCAATATACGGTACTGTAAAACTCGACCGAAAAGTAAAATTCAAAAATTTGGGATTAATGTTGTTGGCACAATCAGTATTGTACGGCGTTATCCTTATTTATTTGTATAACTAATTCACGTTACGCAAAATGCAAAAGATGGAGTCCACCTTATCTAATGAATAGCTGATATGTATCAAATTTGTGTGTCTTTGTTTGGGAAGGTGGACTCCATCTGCTTACCAGCTACTAAAAAAATGATGAAACGATTTTCATTACTATTTTTATTTTCTGTTTCCATTGCGCTTGCCCAACAGAACACTCTGCAGGAATTGATTGACCGTGCTTCTGCCGGTGATACGCTGGCAATAGAAAGCGGAACGTACGTCGGCAATATTGTTATCGCTAAACGCCTTCATCTTATTGGAAAAAATTTTCCCGTTATTCGCGGCAGCGGAATTAATAGTGTTGTTACAATTCTTGCAGATTCGTGTACGCTTTCAGGATTTATTGTTGAACACTGCGGCGCAATGCTTGTGAATGAAGATGCAGGGATCATTATCAAATCCGGTTACAATAGAATAGAGAAGAACAGACTGCGTGATATTCTTTTTGGAATTTATTTTTTGCAATCAAACTATAACATTGTGTCAGGAAATTCTGTGGTCGGCAGAACAGCACTTGAACAAGGAGAGCGAGGAAGCGGGATTCATATTTGGAATTCCAATTACAACACGTTTTCAGGAAACACCGTTAACGAGACGCGCGACGGGTTCTACATTCAAAACGCGAACCACACTCTTATTCAAGATAATGAAGTGTTTAATTTACGGTACGGCTTGCATTACATGTATGCAGATTCCAATGCGTTTCTCAGAAATTCATTTCACGATAATGTAGCGGGCGCGGCGATTATGTTCACACGAGGTATTGTGATGAAACATAATATTTTTTTACGCAACAGAGGATTTGCTTCGTACGGGATTTTGCTGCAAGACTGCCACGAGATGATTGCTGACTCGAACGTTATTTCCGATAACGTCATCGGAATATTTTTTGAATCATCAACAAACAATTTTTTCAGAAACAACATTATTGCCCGCAACGATCTTGCATTGGAGATGTTTCAGAATTCGACGAAGAATACATTTTCAGAAAATAATTTTATAGATAATCTTAATCCGCTGACCATTGTCGGAAGAACAACAGCATCAATGTGGAGCAGCAACGGCAGAGGAAATTATTGGAGCGCGTATGACGGCTACGATATTGACGGCGACGGCATCGGCGATATCCCGATGAAGATTGAAAATGTTTTTTCTTATCTCGAAGCAAAAAATGCAAATGCGCGTTTGTATTTGTACAGTCCTGCGGCGCAAGCGTTGGCAGTATCGGCAAAAGCATTTCCCATTCTCGATATATCGCGCGAACGCGATGAGCATCCGTTGATCAATCCGGTGCCGATGGAGTGGGTTGCGATGTTTGACAGAACAACACAAACAAAAAAAGTTACACCACTACAAGCGCACATAGTGCCGTTCATGGTTCCGGTCATTATTTTTGCGATCGGATATTTTTTACGAAAGCGGCGTTCAGCATGATTATCGTTGACCACATTACAAAACAGTACGGCAAGTTCACGGCAGTGAATGATATTTCGTTTGCAGTGAAACCGGGAGAAGTGTTTGCATTTCTTGGTCCCAATGGAAGCGGAAAAACGACGACGCTGAAAACAATTATCGGATTGAATATTCCAACGTCGGGTCGCGTGCTGGTGAATGGAATGGATGTACATCTTTTTCCAAAAGAAACACGGAATACGATGAGCTATCTTCCACAGCGCGTTGTCTTTCCGGAAAATCTTTCGGCACGCGAAGTAACGCGGTTCTATAGTTCGCTGCGAAATATTTCTAAGAGCGTTGCTGACGAAGCGCTTTCGAAAGCGGGCTTCAACGGGTTCTCGGATAAATTGGTAAGCGAATTTTCCGGCGGCATGATACAACGGCTCGGACTTACGGTGATCTCTATTCCTGATGCGCCGATTCTGCTGTTGGATGAACCGACTGCGAACCTCGATCCGCAAGGCGTGAAACAATTCCGCGATTTTATTCTTGAACAAAAAGCAAAAGGGAAGACGATTATTTTTTCTACACATCTTCTTGCGGAAGCGGAACAGCTTGCAGACCGCGTCGCAATTTTTGTTTCCGGAAAACTCGCGGCGCTGGAATCAATCGAAAATCTTCGCTCAACATTTTTGAAACAAGGCACCATAGAAGATCTTTATTTACATTATGTCGGGAGTGTTCATCATGAAACGGACTAATATTATTTTTTATTCGTTGTTACTTTCTCTTTTTATTATTTCATGCGGTCCTAAAAAAATAGAACCCGTCGAACTTTTTTCTGAAGACCAGTGCGCAAGCTGCAGAATGGCGGTATCGAATGCATCGTTTGCATCGGAGATTATTACAAAAGATGGCGAAGCGTTAAAGTTTGATGACTTGAAATGTTTTGAAAATTATCGGAAGAAGAATAACGTAGCAACCTACGCAGCAATTTTTGTGAAAGATTACGATACAAAGCAATGGATTCCGTTTGGTAAAAGCATCATCATACAAACAGGAATCGAAACACCGATGGGTTCGGGACAAGTGGCAGTGGCAAATGCACAGCGGGCAAAACAATTGATGGAACAATATCCGCCAAAACTTGCTGCGATGGAACGCGATGCATGTTGTTCTCCAAAAAATAACTAGGACTACTGTGAATTTTTTACTGATTACTCGCATTGCACGTCAAGAATTGCTGGTGAACATTCGCAACAAGTGGACGATTATTTTTGCGGTTGTGTTCGGAGTGTTGGTTGTCAGCATTTCGTACATCGGTATTATGGCAGAAGGTTTTTCTGGAATGCAAAACTTTACGCGCACATCTGCAAGTATTTTAAATTTGGTGTTGTACATTGTTCCGCTTGTTGCACTGATTATGGGGACGCTCAGTTTTACCGGCGACAAAGGAACAACCGAACTCCTGTTTTCTCAACCCATCTTTCGCAGTGAAGTGCTTGTGGGAAAATTGCTCGGATTATTTTTTTCTCTTTCGCTTTCAATGCTGTTAGGATTTATCGTTGCGGGTGGAATTATTTTTTCTGTAACCGGAGCGGAAGGTGTAGTGCAATATTTTATTTTTGTAATGCTCTCGTTGTTACTTGCGCTTGTCTTCCTTGTTGTCGCTGTCGTGGTGTCAATTGCGAACAAACGAAAATCGAAATCGTTCGGCATTTCATTATTCGCATGGTTTTTCTTTGTGTTATTTTATGATCTCATCATACTTGGCGTTTCGTTGTTCTTCAAAGGTCAAACTGCAAATTATATTCTTTTCCTTTCACTCTTCGGCAATCCGGTAGATATGGTACGTGTTGCCTCGCTGATTATTCTCGATAATATTTCTATCTTTGGTGCAGCCGGCGCGGCACTGCTTCGTTTCCTCGGCGGAAGCGGGATGAGTGTTCTCTTATTAGTGTTCTCATTGCTGCTGTGGATAGTCTTTCCTGTTCTACTTTCTCTTCGGATATTAAATAAGCAAGATATCTGATTTTGAATGTCAATTATTCCAATAGAGACTTGTTCTAATCGAAGGTGTAGTAACTCCACATGGTGGTTGGATCAAAGCTGTTCGAAGGCTTTGAAAAAAATACGCCGCAGGCGCACTGAACGCGCTACTCAGCGTAATAAATGTATAAAATGATATTCCTTTAAAAACTGTCGCCACAGATTCACAGATTAAACTTTTCCGCCAAAGACGGATCAGCCTCAGGCTGAAAAAATACTTATCGCTAAAAATCTGTGATTCGCCGCGGCGAATGTGGCATATTTTTTTGGAGTGAGTAGTTACGAATATTCTTTAGAAAAAATGATCGAGAATAATGCGCACGAAGCTGCTCGGCAGATTGTGATGCAAACTTTCATTCTATGAAACTGACAGAATCGTTTCCATCCATCCATACATAGCACAGTACACACTTGACAGCGCACGACGATCCGCGAAAAGAATATCTTGTCGCGATCAAAGAAGCTGATGCAGGAAATATTCTGCCGCTTGTGAAGTTTGCGCGGATGTAATGCGCGGCTTGATTATAGTTTGAAAGACTGATAGATTGTGTTGGTACTTCATAATAAATTTTGTGTTTCCAATTTTGTAATGGTATCGTAAAGAAAGGATGTGGCGCGGAGCGCCATGCCGTACAGCGGCAAAGGATGAGTTATGAATAGTTATGAAATTGAATGTAAATATTATTATTACGAAACTAGTGAATATGGAAGTGAAATAATTAAGGCTTCTACGAAAATTGATGCAATAAAGAAGTTTGCAAAACAGAGAAATCTTACTCACTTAAGAATAACGAATTACGAAGATTTGAGTTGGTGGGAAGGTGATTGGCTGGTACGAATGAAACATATTAAACAAATACATTAAAGAATTATGTCTGACCAATTTCTTACAATCAAAGAAGCCAGCACGTGGGCTTCTGAACATATAGGTAAAAATGTAACGCCGTCAAATATTTCATATTTGATTCAGTACGGACGTGTGCGAAAAATCGGTGAGAACGGTGGTACGCAGGTCTCAAAAAAAGAGCTTATTGAATATTACAAATCCTATAATGGTAAGCGTGAAGTATCTTGGAAAGATCAGCTCGGCGAAGATTTGAATTGGGCGTTGTCGTTTGATCAATACAAAGAAGCTGAGACAACAAAACATGTCCATCGCCTGCATCCGTACAAAGGGAAATTCATTCCTCAATTAGTCGAATATTTTCTCGATGGTCATACAGATAATTTCAAGAAACAAACCTATTTCAAAAAAGGCGACATTGTTCTTGATCCGTTTTGCGGAAGCGGAACAACATTAGTGCAAGCAAATGAATTGGGAATGCATGCGGTTGGAATAGATGTTTCTGCGTTTAATACACTGATAAGCAATTGCAAAGTTACCAAGTTTGATCTGGTTGATGTGCAAAAAGAAATACAAAAAATTTCTAAAGCATTAAAAGAATTTCTTTTAAACTCACACACAATAGAGTTTGAAGAAAAACTTTTACGGACACTCTCCAAATTTAATAACGAATATTTCCCAGTGCCTGAATATAAATATCAAGTTCAACGTAAAGAAATAGATGAATTCAAATACGCCTTAGAGAAAGAAAAATTATTTTTACCCGTTTATAAAAAACTTGTTACACAATACAATATTAAACTTCGCCAAGATAAAGAAGATTCGTTTTTGGACAAATGGTATTCCCAGCATGTGAGAAACGAAATAGATTTTGTGTTTGGCGAAATCAAAAAAATTAAAAAATCAGAAACTAAAAAAATTATTAGCATTATTTTAAGCCGAACTATTCGGTCGTGTCGTGCAACCATGCACGCGGACTTGGCTACATTGCTTGATCCTATCACAACAACATACTATTGTTCGAAACATGGAAAAATTTGTAAACCGTTATTTTCAATTTTGAAGTGGTGGGAAACATATACAAAAGACACATTGAAACGGTTGATTGAGTTTGGGAAACTTCGAACCGAAACATTTCAGCAATGTTTAGTAGGCGATAGTAGAAAAATTAATATTGTCGAAGAACTTGAAAAGAGAAATACCGATTTAGCAAAATTAGTTGGCAAACAAAAAATTAATGGAATTTTTTCAAGTCCGCCGTACGTGGGACTTATCGACTACCACGAACAACACGCTTATGCTTACAATCTTTTCGGTTTTAAGAGACAGGATGAATTGGAAATTGGTAGATTATATAATGGACAAGGAAAAGAAGCAAAGCAGAGTTATATCAAAGGTATTTCCGATGTGTTGAACAACTGCAAGCAATTCTTTGTAAAAGATTATGATGTTTTTCTGGTTGCAAACGATAAGTACAATATGTATCCCGAAATTGCTGCAAATGCGGGAATGAAAATTGTTAATCAATTCAAACGTCCGGTTTTGAATAGAACAGAGAAAGATAAAGGGGCGTATTCAGAAATTATATTCCATTTGAAAGGAAAGTAAAAAATGAAATCAATAATAATAAAACTAGAGAAACTTTTTCTTGATCCTAATAACTATCGACTAAGAAGTAATCCTAACTGGAGACAAGTATCTGAAAAAGATATCATCAAACCAATTATTCAAAAAAGGACATCTAATTTCATAGTTGGTGAAAATAATTTTAAGATAAATGATTTAATTGAAAGTATTAAATCTAATGGATTTTTAAAGGTTGATAATATATTAGTCAGGAAATACCTGAATACAAATAATTATATCGTAATAGAGGGAAACAGAAGAGTTGCTGCTCTTAAAGCATTATATGAACAAAAAAATAAAGGATATGAAATTGGAAAACTGCAAGATAATGTTTTGGATAAAGGAGTTGATGTAGTTTTATATAAATATGCTGACGAAAAAGATTATTTAATTTTAATGGGATTAAAGCATGTTAGTGGAAATAAAAAATGGGATTTTTACAATCAAGCAAAACTTGTAAATGAATTAAAGAATAGTGGTGAGAGTGAAACAGACATTGCTAAAAAAATTGGAATATCTAAAAGTTCTGTTGAACAACAGATAAAAGGTTATCACGCCATTCAAAATTTTTTGGATGAAATAAATTCAGAAAATTATGGAGAAAATTTTGATCCTTATCAAAAATTACAAATGTTTATTGAATTAACCACAAAACCAAAACTTAAAAAATGGGTAGGATGGGATGAGACAGCATTAGTATTCAAGAACATTGAAAATAAAAAAAGATTTTTTTCTTGGATAACACCTCAAACAGAATTTGAGGAAGATGATAATGAACAACAGCCCAAAGAGCCAATAATTGTAAGTCATAAACAGGTGAGAGATCTTGAAAATATAATTGAAGACGATGAAGCACTTCAATTTATGGAGCAATCCAGAAATTTTGATGAAGCACTAAATCAAAACTTTGCATATACACAGGCTCAATTTTCCAAAATAATTAAAAATGTAGAAAAGATGTTACGAAACATTCCAATTGGCAATATTTTAAGTTTTACAACTAATGACCGAAAATCTATGCAAAACATAAAAAAAGTTATTGAAAATTTTCTTTCTAAAAGTAATTTAAAATGAAGATCGGTGATCAAAGAAATCTTGCATTACAACTATTAGAGAATCCAGCCGATCAAATCTCTTTATACGATTATGACAAATTAGTAAGAGAAGATAAAGATATCATTGATATTTTTTCATTCTTTGCTGAATATGAAGATAAATTTAATAATAGATACTTTAAGTGCGATGAAAAAAATGGAATTTTTACTAAAACTTCACCTATTATTACTTCTGTCAGTAAATCCATAAGAAAAATAAACGCAAACAATTTTGAAAAATTATCTGCCAAAATTTGTAGTTGCTTGGGCTTTGACAAAGAATATTATGCGACCCAACAATCAAAAGATGAAGGGATTGATTTTATAGCATTCAGGGATTTCTCATTGTTGAATATTGATTATAACGAATATATTGTTGGTCAAAGCAAACATTTTTCAAATGATGAAATAACCATAAAGGATATTCGGGAGCTTTCTGGATCGGTTCTTCTCTTTTCAAGAAAGGAATTTAGTGTTTCAAATAAATATTCAAAATTTGTAATTGGCACATTTACACCTGTCAATGTTTTTTTTATTACAAGTTATTTTTTTTCAAATGATGCTATAAGTCTTTGTAAAAAAACCAATATAGTTCCTTTGGATATAATTGATGTGATTTGTATCCTTTTAGACGGGATCCAAAATAAAAAATTAAAATGGATAGATAATCAAAATAATTTTGATGAAAAAATATTTATAAATGAATTAAAAACAATTACCATTGTTAAATAAATGCCTCTTACGCAAACAAAACTTAAACTATTACAGAAGTTTAAAAAATTTATTTCGTGGTAAATTAAAAATGAAAAAATCTTTATTTCAATTGCTAAATCTAAATTCTAATATTTCCTTTTGAAAACTCATTCCGAAAAAATACACATTCTCACACTTGGCTGTGCAAAGAACACCGTTGATTCTGAAGCGTTGTATAGCCAATTGCTCGGCAACGATTTTACACTGACCGAAGAAATCAGCGAAGCCGATATTGCCATCATCAACACATGCGGATTTATTGATGCGGCGAAGAAACAATCCGTGGATACAATTTTAGAAACCGTGCAGCGCAAGAACGACGGCAACTTGAGCAAAGTGTTTGTGATGGGTTGCCTTGTAGAGCGTTACAAAAAAGATTTGGCAAAAGAAATTCCGGAGGTTGATGATTATTTTGGCGCGCATGAGTTGCCAAATATTTTACGCGCGCTCGGCGCGGAATATAAATTCGATCTTCTTGGCGAGCGCGCCATTTCAACGCCGCATCATTTTTCCTATCTCAAAATTTCTGAAGGGTGTGACAATCCATGTTCGTTCTGTGCCATCCCGCTGATGCGCGGCAAACATCAATCAAAATCTGTCGAACAGATTATGGATGAAACGATGCGCTTGGTTCACAAAGGCGTGAAAGAGTTGATCGTGATCGGACAGGATACAACGTATTACGGTTTGGATTTGTACGGCGAACGAAAGTTGGCGTCATTGCTAACATCACTTTCTTCAATTAAAGAATTTGAATGGATCCGATTGATGTACGCGTTTCCGTCAAAATTTCCTTTGGATGTGTTGAGTGTGATGGCAGACCATCCGAATATTTGTCGCTACTTAGATATGCCGATTCAACATGCGGCAGATAATGTTTTGAAATCCATGCGGCGCGGCATTACGCGGCGCGCAACGGAAGAGTTAATTTTGCAAATTCGAAATGCAGTTCCTGATATTGCATTGCGTACCACATTGATTACCGGCTATCCGAATGAAACGGAAAAAGATTTTGAAGAACTTGTGCAGTTTGTGAAAGATGCACAGTTTGACAGACTCGGAGTTTTTACGTACTCTCAAGAAGACGATACGTTTGCATTCGAGCTCGGCGATCCGATTCCGGCAGAAGAAAAAGAGCGACGAAAAGAGTACATTATGGAAGTGCAGAGAGAGATTTCACTGCAACGCAATGAAGAACGAATCGGCAAAACAGTACGCGCCGTTGTTGAACGGAAAGAAGAAGGACATTTCATCGGTCGCACGGAATGGGATGCGCCGGAAATTGATAATGAAATTTTTATTACTTCTTCGCACGAATTGCATATTGGTGAATTTGTTTCAGTAAAAATTAATGATGCGGTTGAATACGATCTTTACGGCGATGTCATTCAATAATGAGGAGCGCGATTGAAGAAAATATATTTTTCACTTGCTTTCATTTTGTGTACAACCATTTCTGTCTCTATGCTCTTTGCGCAAGTAGAACATCCGCGCGCGGTGGTAGTAGATGTTCCGGATTTTTACATTGATGCGTTAAGTTTTGCCAACGATTCTCTTACTTCCCGCCTCGATGTGTATGTGCAAGTGCCGTACGATGTGCTACGGTTTGTTGCCGGTAATTCACTCTTCAGTGCGCGCTACGAAGTAACCATCAATATATTTGAAAACGATAATACTTCGCTTCTCGAAAAATCATGGAGCGAAGATATTCGGCTTTCTAACTTTGAAGAAACTCAATCCAAAAAAGCGTACAGTCTTACGCAGCGTTCACTGAATATCGCTCCGGGCATCTATACAATGCGTGCACAAGTGCGCGATGGTGAATCGAAAAAACTTTCGACAGTTGTAAGAAAAATTATCGTCGGCAATTATTCTCTTGAACAATTAGCGGTGAGCGATATTATGCTGGTCAGCAAGGTGAGCGCTGAAGGAAAGAAAAAAAATATTGTTCCGAATATTTCCGCCAACGTGAACACCACAAAAAATGATTTTCACGTCTTCTTTGAATTATACGATCAGCGGCGAACCGATTCCGTAGAAATAACGTATTCCATCTTCAATAAAAATAACGACCAGATTTTTTCTCTGAAATCAATTCATCCGTTACGGGGAAATAAAAATCAGATTATTGATCAATTAGACAGTGCGCAATATTCCAGCGGTTCGTACACGCTCTCTGTTGAAGTGAAATCACTCTTGTATGGCGGTGATGGCGAAATTGTATCGGCAAAAAAACAACGCGCGTTTATTGTCCGGTGGGGAAATTTGCCGCTGAACGTGAACGATCTTGATCTTGCCGTCAAACAATTGCGTTACATCGCAAAAGGAAAAGAATACGATGTATTCGAAAAAGCAAATACAGTAGAAGAGAAACAAAAACTATTTCAAGAATTTTGGAGAAAGCGCGATCCGAGTCCGGACACAAAGCGCAACGAATTTATGGAAGAGTATTACCGGCGCGTTGAATATGCGAACGAACATTTCTCGCATTATAGGAAGGGCTGGCAAACCGATATGGGAATGGTCTTTATTATTTTTGGTCCGCCGAATAACGTTGAGCGGCATCCGTTCGATATTGATTCCAAACCATACGAAGTGTGGGCGTACTACGAATACAATCGTCAGGTTATTTTTATAGATGAAACCGGCTTCGGTGATTATAAATTACTTACTCCGATTTGGGATATGTTACAGCGTATAAAATAATAAAGCGTGTCGTACACATGATGAAAGTGTTGTCTCTGCATATCAAGCCGGTTGTGTGGTTCAACTGGCTTATTTTTTTTGCCGGCGTTAGTGTGCTGCACGCTGCCGAATCAAAAATTTCTTCAATACAATTTGTTGGCGTAACATATTTCAGTGAACGCGAACTGCTCGAAACATTGCCGATGAAAGAACAATCACTGTTTACACAAGCACAGGTTCAGCAATCGTTGGAAGCACTTTGCCGCATCTACACTCAGGCAAGTTTTTTTTCTCTGCAAATTGATTCTCTTCAAACAAATTTTTCGCACGATAGCAGCCACGTTACCATTTCATTTTATCTTACTGAAGGAAAGCAAACATTCATAGCACAGTTGAATGTTACCGGCAATGCGCGCGTGAATGATGCACAACTGCGTTCGTTGATGGATACAAAAGTTGGTGCACCGTTGAAACAAGACATATTGGAAAATGACATTCGTGTCGTATTGGAATATTACAATAACAACGGATTTCCGTTGGCAAAAATTTCTCCACAGTTCGATTATGAAAATGCTATGAACGAAGTGCATATCACGTTGCATATTGACGAAGAAGTAAAAGTGTGCATTACCGAAATCAGTGTGGAAGGAAATTCGACCACAAAAAATTATGTTGTGGCGCGCGAAGCACGATTGAGTGAGAATGAAATATTCGCACAGAAAAAATTTGAACGGATGCAGCGGCGGTTGCAGCGCCTGCAAATATTTTCATCGGTGAGTGAGCCGCAAGTGTATCTCACGGACATGGCAAACGATTCTGCTGTGTCGAATGGCGGCGTGCTGTTCACTGTGCAGGAAGGAAATGCAAACATGTTCGATGGTGTTCTCGGTTATGTTCCTTCTGCGACGACCGGCGGCGACGGATATTTAACCGGCGCTGTGAATATTTTGTTGCGCAACATTCTTGGAACAGGACGGAAAGCATCGGTGCGGTGGCAGCGCGAAACGGCAACAACGCAAGAATTGGAATTGCATTACACCGAACCGTGGCTCGGCAATATTCCGCTGACAGCAAGCGTTGCGTACTTTCAACGTAAACAAGATTCGTCGTATGTGAAAAACAGTATCACCACACGCACGGAATATGCGTTGTCGGATGAACTATCAGTTGCGTTGAGCGGCGATTATGAATCGGTGTATCCCTCTGCATCGCTGCAACAATTTTCAGTGTTCGAAAGCAGCACACTTTCATACGGCGTGGATTTTTCGTACGATACACGCAACAATGTGCGTGTGCCGACTTCGGGTGTGCGCTGCGAATTGTTTTATCAACGTGGAACGAAAACAATTACAGGTCCGGAACAATATCTTTCGTTGGCGCCGGAAAAAAAATATTCAATTGAGAAAACATCGTTCGCACTGCAAACTTTTTATTCTCCACTGCAGCGCAATGTAATCGCGTTGGGTGTGTACGGCAAGCAGCTCATTTCGAATCAAATTGAGTTGAGCGATATGTATCAATTTGGCGGAACAACAACGGTGCGCGGGTATCGCGAAAAACAATTTTACGGTTCAACAATGGAGTGGCTCAATCTTGAATATCGTTTTTTGCTTGATCGCTCATCGAGTTTGTTTGCTTTTTTTGATGCAGGATATTTCACACGTCCTGCAATTACAACGATAGGAATTGCTGCGCAGGAAAAATATTTACAAGGCATCGGCGTTGGCGCGCGCATCGAAACAAATCTTGGTGTCATCAGCGTCAGTTATGCACTGGGGCAGGGCGATACATTCAGCAACGGAAAAATACATTTTGGGATCGTGAATGAATTCTAACACTACACTGCTTGTGTGGATTACACTTCTTCGCCCGATAAATTTTATTATCACTGCGGCATCAATTTTTGTTTCGTGTTTGCTTGCCGGCGGAACAGACACACAGATGCTCTCGATGATATTCGCATCATTCGGCGGCGCGCTCATCGGCGGCGGCGGAATGGTCATCAACGATATTTATGATATTGAAATAGACAAAATAAATAAACCGGAGCGACCATTGCCACGCGGCGTGATAACGAAATTTGATGCAGCGTTATATTATGCCGCGCTTTCTTGTGCCGGCTTGATGATGAGTTACCAAGCATCGTGGAATGCATTTCTCATTGCACTCTATGCAGTGCCGGCAATTTTTTTATACAGTTATAAATTAAAATCCACACCGCTTGCCGGCAACGTACTAGTTGGAGCGTTAACGGGACTTGCATTTATTTATGGCGGCGCGGCGGTGGGAAATATTCGACAGGCAATTATTCCGGCGGTGTTTGCGTTTCTTATTAATGTTGGCAGAGAAATTATTAAAGACATGGAGGATGTTGTCGGAGATGAAAAACTTGGCGCGGTCACTTTTCCGATTAAGTATGGAATGAAAGTTTCGGCGAATGTTGCAACAATTTTTCTGATGTCTGTAATTGTTTCAACACTCTTTCCTTACTTTGCACATCACTACGGAATAAAATATTTTATTCTCGTTAATCTCGGAGTGAATGCAGTCTTACTGTATCTTATTTTTTCTTTAAGAAAAGATACGAGCGAACGGAATTTGCATTGTATTAGTACCGTCTTGAAGTATGATATGTTTGTTGGTTTGCTGGCAATTTATGTAGGATGAAATACTGATCATGATAGATTTACTTCACTACGAAAAAAAATACTGGCTGCAAGGAATTGAGCATATTGCCGGTGTTGATGAAGCCGGTCGCGGTCCGCTTGCCGGTCCGGTTGTTGCCGCCGCAGTCATTTTTCCGAAAGATGTATTAATAGACGGCGTGAACGACTCGAAAAAACTCACAGAAAAAAAACGTGAAGCATTGTATCATTGTATTTTTGAACAAGCGCTCGGCATCGGAGTTGGCATTGTCAATCACGAAATAATTGATCGCATCAATATTTTGCAGGCATCGTTTCTGGCAATGAATAAGGCGATTGAGAAACTGAAAATGAAACCGCATCAGCTTTTGGTGGATGGTAATTTTTTTACACACGAATCTTTCCCTGTCGAAAATATTATCAAAGGAGATGGACTTTCACATTCCATTGCGGCGGCTTCCATTGTAGCAAAAGTAACGCGCGACGCAATGATGCGCGAATACGATCTTGAATTTCCGCAGTACGGTTTTGCGAAACACAAAGGTTACGGCACGAAACAACATATTGACGCAATCCAGCAGCATGGCTATACAACAATTCACAGAAAATCTTTTCATGTTGAATTATGAAAACCTCCGCGAACCGCAAAGGCACAAAGTCGCAAAGAACAATTGGAACAAATTGGGAAGACGTTGCGGTAAAGTTTCTTCAACAAAAAGGATTTGAAATTATTGAACGCAACTTCTATTATAATCACGGCGAGATTGATGTTATTGCGAAAGAGAAAGACGAGCTTGTTTTTATTGAAGTTAAATTTCGTCGCAATGAAAAATTCGGCAGTGCAGAAGAATCAGTAACACCGAAGAAACAAGAATTACTTCGCCGAACTGCAGAAGGATATGTTCTAAAAAATAATATTGAAAATATTTCATGCCGGTTTGATGTTGTTGCAATACATTTGGAAAACAATAAGCCGAACATTATCCATCATAAAAATGCCTTTTATTAACTGATGTTACGCACGGCATAAACAAAACCTAACAAAATAAGGATGTCATGCCCGAATGCTTTATTCGGGCATCCATTTTATAGATTCCCGCTAAAAACATGCGGGAATGACGGTTGTTTTTTCCCTTGTTGCGTAACATCAGTTATTAAATCCAACATTCATAATTCATAATTGCCATGAATGCTTTTCCTTTTCTTCTCGGCGCGTTGTGTGTGTTGGTCATTATGTATCGCTACTACAGCGCATTTATTTCTGCAAAAATAATTGCGTTCGATGATACGCGCATTACACCGGCGCATCAATTTAACGACGGACAAAATTATCATCCGACAAATAAATGGGTCTTGTTCGGTCATCACTTCGCGGCAATTTCCGGTGCAGGTCCGCTTATCGGTCCAGTGCTTGCGGCACAATTCGGATTTCTTCCGGGATTTCTGTGGCTGCTTGTTGGCGTGGTGTTGAGCGGCGCGGTGCACGATTTTACCGTGCTTGCACTTTCCATTCGGCGCAACGGAAAATCTCTCGCAGAAATTGCACGCAACGAAGTGAGTCCGCTTGCAGGAACCATTGCGTCCATCGCAATTCTTTTTATCATCATCATCGCACTTGCCGGACTTGGTCTCGCGGTTACCAACGCGCTGCACGAAAGTTCGTGGGGAACATTCACTATCGCGATGACTATTCCGCTTGCAATATTTGTCGGTTGGTATATGAATAGTTTTCGCAAAGGAAAAATTGCCGAAGCAAGTTACATTGGTGTGTTCGGTGTACTGCTGTGTGTTTTTCTCGGCGGATATATTCCGAATTCTTTTCTGGCGCCGTATTTCACTCTTTCACGTACGGCAATAATTAATTCGATGGCAGTGTACGGATTTTTTGCATCCATTCTTCCGGTCTGGCTGCTGCTTGCACCGCGCGATTACTTAAGTTCGTACATGAAAATAGGAACAGTTGCCGGACTTGTGATAGGTGTATTCATTGTGATGCCCGATTTGAAAATGCCGATGGTAACAATGTTTGCCGGCGGCGGCGGTCCAATTATTCCGGGAAAACTTTTTCCGTTTGTGTTTGTAACAATTGCGTGCGGAGCAATTTCAGGATTTCATTCGCTCATTGCTTCCGGCACAACGCCAAAGATGATCAACAAAGAATCTGATGCCCGTTTTATTGGGTACGGCGCAATGCTCATGGAAGGACTTGTCGGTATCATCGCGCTCATCGCGGCATGTTCACTTCATCCTGCAGATTATTTTGCAATAAATGTTTCGCCGGCAAAGTTCGCAACACTGAATATGGTTCCTGTCAATCTCGATGAACTTGCGCGTGAAGTTGGCGAAGTAATTGCCGGAAGACCGGGAGGCGCGGTGTCACTTGCCGTCGGATTCGCACAAATTTTTTCTGCAATTCCCGGCATGCGCGGATTGATGTCGTATTGGTATCACTTCGCAATTATGTTTGAAGCATTATTCATTCTCACAACCATTGATGCCGGCACTCGCGTTGGAAGATTTTTAGTGCAGGAATTTCTCGGAAAATTTTATAAACCATTCGAACGAACGAATTGGCTTCCCGGTTCATTGATTGCAACGGCAATAATTGTAGTGTCGTGGGCGTACTTTATTCATACAGGAAGTGTGAGCACAATTTGGCCCATGTTTGGTGTGGCAAATCAACTGCTTGCGTGTGTTGCGCTGTCGGTTGTTACTTCGGCAATTATTAATGCCGGAAAAGAAAAGTATGTGTGGGTCTCGGCATTGCCGCTGGCGTTTGTTTCTACAACAACACTCACAGCCGGAGTTTTAAATATCACCGATAATTTTTATCCGCTGATAAAAAATCCGGCAACGGCAACACAAGGGTACGTTGATGTTGTGCTGACAGTGATTATTCTTGTCTGTGCTATAATTATTCTTGTTGATTCAGCGCGGCGATGGTACCGCGTGTTGGTGAAGAAACAATATTCGGTGAACGGAAAAATTGTTGATGGCAGTGTGGAAGGATTTGTACCGCCGGAATATGGAATGAGTTGAAAATCCCCCTAACCCCATTTTCAAGGGGGAATGTATTTTGCAAATTTCTTTTTTACAAAAAGGAAATGTATTGTGCAAATTCCCCCTTGAAAGGGGGGCAGGGGGATTAGTTGAATCAACAATAACGATGAGTAGTTACGTTACCTGTGGCTAAAGACATCTTTGTATCTCAAAAAGTTATTTTGCATGAAAAGATTTATTTGAATACCTTTGTATCATCAATTAATATTCTTTGAGGTGCTTATGAAAAAGTGGTTTACAATACTGACCATCCTTCCGTTTTTAATGTTTGCTCAAACAAAAGGATTTAAACCTGTTCAACAACAAGCGAACGAACAACGCATTGCGTTGGTGATTGGCAATTCAAAATATGCCTCTGCACCGCTTCGCAATCCGGAAAATGATGCGAAGGATATTGCTCAGGCATTACGCAATGCAAACTTTCGTGTTCTTGAATACACGAATCTGAACCAGAACGAAATGAAGAAAGCAATTGCTACGTGGGGAGAACAACTCAATTCCAATGCTGTTGCACTTTTTTATTATTCCGGGCACGGTGTGCAGATTGCCGGAAATAATTATTTAATACCAATCGGTGCGAAGATTAATAAAGAACAGGATGTTGATTTGGAAGCAGTTGATGCACGACGTGTGCTTGCAGAAATGGAAGGCGCACGAAGCAGATTGAATATTGTTGTGCTCGATGCCTGCCGCGATAATCCTCTACCAAAAACTGTACGCAACGCGTCGCGCGGACTTGCACAAATGAACGCACCTGTTGGAACGCTCATCGCCTATTCAACGTCTCCCGGTTCTGTTGCCTCTGATGGCAGCGGGCGAAACGGATTATATACAGGAATGTTATTGCAATATCTTAATGCACCCGGACTTAAAATTGAAGATGTCTTTAAAAATGTTCGTACTGCGGTGCGGCAACAAAGCGGTGGCGCACAAATAACGTGGGAGTCAAACTCCATTGAAGGAGATTTTTATTTTACAGGAGGAACTTCAACCTTCGCCAATGCAACTTCACCACAACCCACAAAACTACAAACGGACAAGAAAAAATCCTCTGATGGATTTTCTCTCGATGATATTGATAAAGAGATAGAAGCGAAGAAGGCGGAAGAGAAACGCGTTGCCACCGAACGTGAAGAAAAATTACAAACCATGCGCGATGCGTTTAACAAAGTGCAAGCAGTCTTATCAGAAAATGTAAGCAGTGAAAAGAAAAAATTTGCCAAAGAACGCTTCCTCCAATTTTTTGCAGCTAATTTGGATTGGACAAATGAAGATGAAGCAATGAGAAGACGTTTAACATTTACATTGGATATGGATTTTATTTTTGTGCAAGGCGGTACGTTTCAAATGGGAAGTAATGATTATGAAAATGAAAAACCAATTCACTCCGTTACAGTTTCCGATTTTAACATTGGTAAGTATGAAGTAACACAAAAACAATGGCAAGCGGTGATGGGAACAAACCCAAGTAATTTCAAAGGAGAGAATCTTCCGGTAGAGCAAGTAAGTTGGAACGATATTCAACAATTTATTGCGAAGTTAAACGAACTCTCCGGAGAAACATACCGATTGCCAACTGAAGCCGAATGGGAATATGCAGCGAGAGGTGGAAATAGAAACAGTGGAAATAAATTTAGCGGAAGTAATGATATAAATTCTGTTGCATGGTATTCTTCAAATTCTGGAAGTGCTTCACACCAAGTTGGAACAAAACAACCGAATGAACTTGGCATTTATGATATGAGCGGCAATGTGTGGGAGTGGTGTAACGATTGGTACGATGAAAATTATTATAGTAGCTCACCAACGCAAAA
>CAYHZL010000035.1:4891-22508 GCA_964361075.1 uncultured Chitinophagaceae bacterium | reverse complement strand
TTTTTAACCTCTTGATTTATTTGAGGTTACAACGAGTTACTTAGGAGTTACAAAACATTTAAACTTTCGCTTTCTTTACCTGTCAAAAAGAAAGAGAATAGAATAGTGAATGACAAATTCCGATGAACTTGAACTGATAAAAAAGTTCAAAGCAGGAAACGAACAAGCATTTAACCAATTAGTGTTGGCGTATCAAGAAAAAGTATATTGGGTGGTTCGTCGTTTTTTGCCTGACCATGATGATGCAAATGATATGGCACAAGATGTTTTTGTGCGTGCATATCATTCGTTAAAATCATTTAAAGGTGATTCAAGTTTTTACACGTGGGTGTACAGAATTGCAGTAAATTTATCGCTGAATGAGTTACGTCGTAGAAAAATTCGGAAAACATTTTCCATCGATGAAGAGGAAACAATTCTTGAATCGCCTGATGCAATCAGTGATGAGTTAATAGAAAAAAAGGAACAGGCGCAGCTCATCCAACGTGCAATTGAGACACTGCCGGAGAAACAAAAAAAAGTTTTTCTTCTCCGCTATTACGAAGAAATGCCGTATGAGGATATTGCGAAAATATTACGAACGAGTGTCGGAGGTTTGAAAGCAAATTATTTTCATGCACTAAAAAAAATTGGAGACTATTTAAAACGTGAAATGCAGTAACGCAACCATATTGTTACTGGAGTTAGTTGAAGGGAAACTTACTCCGTTGGAAAAAGAAGCAGCAGAGAAACATCTCGCACAATGCGATGAATGTCGGGCAGATTATACCTCAATGAGTGCGGTTGTGCAATTAAAATCTGTTCTTCCGTTCAACGATGTGCCGACACACTACTTCAATAATTTTTTACCACGCGTAAAAGAAAAAATTGAATCCGGCAATCGAAGAAAAAATTTTCTCATTCCAGAATTTTTAGAAAAAATATTTGCACCAACTGCTGCAGCGTTTATTGTCGCAGTGTTTGTTGTTTCCTTCATATTGTTTGCGCCCCGCACAGCGCCGTTACCTCTCCGTGAAATGGTGCAGGGTGGTTCTGAAGATGAAATTTCCACATTGGTTACAAATAGTGTTCGTTCTCCCATGGTTGATCGCGAAAGCCAAGTGAATGAAAAAATGCTGGAAACAATCTCTAATTCACAGTCGGTCATTCGTAAAATTCGAAAAGATTTTTTTGGTGATGAGAGCACACTCTACAATCATTCGGACACATTTCTGAACATCGAAAATACTCTTGCAGAACTTGATGACGAAGAATTACAATCAGTTGTTCAACAACTTCAACTTTAATAAAATTAAATATATGAAAACTTGTATTACATTTTTTATTCTCCTTCTCATTGCAAATACCGCATTGTCGCAATTTCGCGGCGGGGAGCGCCCCTCGAAGCACATGATGGAGCGTATTGAAAATTATAAAAAAGTGCGGCTGATGGAGTCTCTCAAATTAGATGAAGTGCTTACAATCAAGCTCTTTGCCCGGTATGACAAGCACCGTAAAGTTATGCGAGGGTTAGAAGAAGAGCGTGGCGAGTTAGTTGATAAGCTTGAATTGCAAGTGCAAAACAATGCGAATGATGCAGACTACAATCAATCGTTTTCTGCAATATTGGAGATTGATAAAAAGATATTTGAAGCGCGAAAAATTTTCTTATCAGAATTGAAAGAGATACTTTCTGCAAAGCAAATTGCAGAATATATTATTTTCGAAAAGAATTTTGCAAAGGATTTGCGCGAAACAATACGCGATGTTCAGAAAGAACGCATGAGAGATCGTTGATATACAATGTGGTAGACGTAAAAAAAATCCTCACATGAATGACGTGAGGATTTTTTATTTTTAAGGCGATTGCATCATCGTACATTCAATGTTATTGCCTCTTGTATTGTGAAGCAGTATATTTTCATTATGAAATCTGAACATCAAAAAATATTTCTTGATTATAGCTCGACGACACCGGTTGATCCCGCTGTGGTATCGGCGATGATGCCGTATTTTTCCGAAACATTCGGCAATGCGTCGTCGGCGCATGCGTATGGAAGAAATTCAAAGAATGCATTGGAAGAAAGCCGCGCGCGTATTGCACACACTATTGGCGCTGAAGTTGGCGAAATATTTTTTACAAGCGGCGGCACAGAAGCGGATAACCATGCCCTCATCGGCAGTGCGCTTGCAGAAAAGAAAAAAACCGGACGTAACCATGTGATTGTATCGGCAATTGAACATCATGCAGTGTTACACTCTGCAGAATATTTGCGCACAATGGGATTTCAAATTTCGTATGCTCGCGTGAATGCAAATGGAGTTGTTGATCTTGATGCGCTCAAAGAAATAATAACTCCGCGCACGAGCGTAGTTTCCATTATGCACGCAAATAATGAAGTCGGTACTTTTCAACCTATTGATGAAATAGCCAAACTTACGCGCGCATATCATTGCATTTTTCATTCCGATACTGTGCAAACAATCGGTAAAATTCCGATTGATGTGCGCACGTTTCCTGTTCATCTGTTGGCAATTTCTGCTCACAAATTTTATGGACCGAAGGGAATAGGGACGATTTATATTCGCAAAGGTACAGAGCTTGATCCTCTCTTGCATGGCGGTGCGCAGGAACGGAATCAACGCGCAGGAACGGAAAATATTCCGCTTGTTGTCGGATTGGCAGCGGCATTACAACTGTCGCATGA
This sequence comes from uncultured Chitinophagaceae bacterium, assembly GCA_964361075.1. GTDB lineage: Bacteria > Bacteroidota > Ignavibacteria > UBA10030 > UBA8401 > CAYHZL01. Next base: position 19,821 of record CAYHZL010000035.1, on the reverse strand, counting down.
CGAAATGGAACGCAATACTCTTCATGTAAAAAAATTAAAAGAACGACTTACTGCATTGCTTGTTGAACATGTGCAGGGACTTATTATCAACGGACGTGATGCACAGACACTCGATTATATTTTAAATGTTTCGCTCGATAGTAAACTCTATTCGCTGGAAGCTGAAACGCTTTTGCTCGGCATGGATTTACGCGGTGTTGCTGTTTCGAGCGGCGCGGCGTGCACGTCGGGAAGTATTCAACCCTCTCATGTTTTACTAGCGATGGGACGAGACGAGAAGACAACGCAGATGAGTATCAGATTTTCATTTGGAAAAAACACAACCATCGCTGAAGTTGAACATGCCGGTGAAATATTTTATTCTTTCATTAACTCTCTATCAAAAAAATAAAAAATGAACTTTGTATGAAAAAAATATTATTTATTATACTTCTTGCCTGTACAATCGGCTGCGAACAAAGCGACGAAGATGCTTCCTCTAATTTAAAGAAAGGCGATTCGTTCTTTGAGAAAAAAGAATATGAAGTAGCAGAATATTATTACGAAAAAATTCCTGAAGAGAGTCCGATGTACGCGAAGGCAAAAAAGAAATTAGATGCCATCGCAGTTATTAAAAAACAATGGACTGAGCATTCTGTTCCGCAAATTGATTTGAATAAAATTGTTATTGTCGAGCATACATTTACTGTTGACAATATCAGCTTATTGCCTGTGCATCGGCTTTCACTTGTCAATAATACAAACCGCACATTGGAATCTATCGAGGTAGAATTTTCTTATCTTGATAAAAACGGAAAGATATTGGAAAAATTAGTGTGCGAAGTGAAAACAGGAATGTATACAAACACACAAGATGTATTTAAAGGTATTAAGCCCGGTGTTGTACGAGAAGCATTTGCAACGAGCGAAGCAAAAATTCTTTCAGCAAAGTTTCGGTAGTTTAATAATTGGCTGTTCAATTCATCTTTTCAATTTCCCGAAGAAGTATCCCATATCGCAAACCCCTGTCGCTTACGGCAATTGTTTGAAGACGAGCGGCATTCATATATTCAATTAAAATTAAAACGCCTGCCAGCAAAATATCTGCTCGTCCTTCTGAGACTTGCGGCAGTCTTTTTATTTCTTCAACAGACTTTGTTCGCAGCTGATTGTACATTTCTTGAATAGCATCAAGAGTCAACAGATAACCGCTGACTTTTTTCGGATCGTACATCGGAAGTTGCTGGTGAAGCGAAGCAAGTGTCGTTACTGTTCCTGCAACTCCTACAGAAAATGATCTTCCCAGATTTGGCAAGGAAATAATAGCGAATTGTTCGCGGATAAAATCTTGTGCTTGTTGTATTTCTACTTCGGTTGGGGGTGAGGAATGGAGAAAACGTTCGGTCAAACGGACACATCCGATATTCAAACTTACTTTTGAATGAATGTTGAATTTATCGCCAAAAATAATTTCGGTGCTTCCTCCGCCAATATCTATAACGGAAAAATTATTTGATTTTCCTTCAAACTCAGAAATACCGCCAAGATATGTCCACTGTGCTTCTTCATTACCGGAAATTATTTCAATATCAATGCCGGTTTTTTCTTTGATGAAAGAACAAAATTCATTTTTGTTTACTGCATCGCGCAAGGCGCTTGTTCCTACGGCAACAATTTTATCGGAGTGAAGTGAATCCGACACTATGCGATACTGTTCCAAAAATTTCAATGCGCGTTGAAAAGTTTCCTGAGTAATAATTTTATGTTCATCAACGCCTTTGCCGAGACGAGCAATAACTTGTTCATCATGAAAAATTTGTCCGATACCGTCGCGATTGATTTCAGCAACAAGCAGCAGAATTGTATTTGTTCCAATATCGATTGAACTTACACGCATAGTTTATGTACGGTGCGCAGTGATACCAATCCATTCATTTTCTTGAAGAACGGATGTTACAATGCAATGGTGAGAAAGAAGAGCTTGTTCGATGCCGGTTCTGTCTTCGGCAAGTAAACCTGAAAGGAGAAGGAAACCGTTCGGCGCGAGTTTGGAAATCATGTCCGGCAGTAATTCAAGAATTGTTGCGCGAATAATATTTGCAAGAATAATTGTGAAAGATATTTCGGGGACAACTTCCAACGAGCCGGTTCTAATTTCAACCTTACCGCGCAAATTATTTCGATCAATATTTTCGTTTCCATTGTTTGCCGACCATTCGTCTATATCAATGCTGAGCGCCGATGCTGCCCCGAGTTTAATTGCAGCAATAGCAAGCACACCGGTTCCCGTTCCAATATCCAGCACCGTAACATGTGGAGAGATGCATTGTTCCATCATGCGCAACATAAGACGTGTTGATTCGTGATAGCCGGTGCCGAAAGACATTTTCGGATCAATCGTTATCACAATTTTTTCTTTTTCTTCTACTATTGGATGCCATGACGGTGTAATAATTATTTTTTCTGAAATATGAATTGGCTGAATTGTTTTTTCCCACTCTTCATTCCAGTTTTGTTGCTGCAGTTCGGTGATGCTTATGATCGAAAATGAAACATCAGAAAATACTGCAACAGCGTCTTGAATTTCTTGCGGTGTTGTATCATCCCACAATTTCTTTTTGATGTAGCAATGAAATCCTTGCTCATCTTCTAAAAATCCTTCAAAGCCAAACTCTCCAACCAGCGTTGGAAATGTTTCGTGCAGAGTAATGTCGTTTGGTAATTCAATAAAAATATCGAGATATGTTTCGTTCATTCGAAGAGAGAGGATTGTATCACTACATTTTTATTTTTGTAACTACTCAGCAGTTTGAAAAATATAGAACACGGATGACACGGAAGTAACTGATACACACCGATACAGTTGTTCAATGATCTCAAACAACAGCAAAAGAACTTGGACTACTTTTTAATTTTCGACAAAAGGCTGCAATGCATGAGAAAACTATTGACGAATGATAAAAAGAAAATACAATCTGTGTACATCCGTCTCATCTGTATCTTCCGTGTTCTATTATTAAGTCAGCAGAAGCTGAGCAGTTACTATTTTTTGTAAATGAGATACGTGAGAACTTTACCAACAGCTTCCAAACTTTCTGCACTGCATTTATCCGCAGTATCTTCCGATGTGTGCCACTGCGGATATTGAAAATCAATAATATCAATTGTAGGAATGCCGGCTTGATTGAGCGGAATGTGATCGTCTGAAATTGATTCGCCCTGAACACGAATGAATTGTGTAACGCCGATTTCTTCGGCGGCTTTCCAGACATGTTCAACAATTGCAGGTGCGTACGACATTGAATTTTGTTCCATCGGAATTTGCAAATCGCTATCACCAATCATGTCCAACAGAATTCCATACTGATATAATTGAGCAATATTTTTAGTCTGAGCAAAATATCGTGCACCCAGAAAGTAGCGATCTAAATCCTGACTCTTCCCGTAATCTTCTCCGTCAACAAAAAGTAAATCTATACCGAGCGGCTGCGGATGTTCTTTGAGAAGTCGTGCGAGTTCCAATAATACGGCAATACCGCTTGCGCCATCGTTTGCGCCAAGTATCGGGAGATTTCGACGCTCCGGATTTTTATCCTGCTCTGCACGCGGACGTGTATCCCAATGCGCGAGTAGAAGAATTCTGTTCGAACTTTTAGGATTGAATGATGCAATGAGATTTGTTAAATGCAACACTTCATTATTGTAACCATTGTGCGTGAAATTTTGAAGTGTAACTGTTTCTGCATATTTTTTTAATTCAGAGTGAAGAAAAGCAAGACACTGCTGATGTCCTGCTGAATTTGGATTACGAGGACCAAATTTTGTTTGTGCTACAAGAAGGGAATACGCTTTGGCACCATCGAAATAAGGAAGTGATGTAGAAATTGCAACCGATTGCTTTGATTGTTCCGTTTGCGGCGTTTGTTGTTCTTTATTTTTGTCACATCCTAATAAGAGAACGGCAAAGAGAACGAAATATTTTGTTATAGAGAAGAATTTATTCACACGAAAATTATACAAAGAAATGAATAGAGAATCAATTTCCCTTTGTCTTTTTGCCATCATCGCTTGAGCAAAAAATAGTTCCAGTGTAACTTTTCTACGTTTCTTTCGTTACTTTAAATAAAAAAATAATTGCATGGAGCCAATATGAAATTATCCCCTTCAACCATAATTAAGATATGTTTGTTTGTCGTTCTCGGCGTCATTTTTGGCGGAAGCTTGGTGTTCTATTCGCATGGTCGCGGACAAGTGCATGAGACAGGTGATGACGCAAGTATGTTTTTCTCGCATGGAGAAACAAAAACGCGTCATATCGAAAAAAAATTTACCGTTAACAGCGGCGGAAATTTTAATCTTGAAACAGATGCAGGTGAAGTTTTTGTTGATACATGGGATACAGATGAAGTCCAAATTGTTGTTGATATTGAAGGAAACGATAAGCGCACCCAAAAGTTTGACGTGCAATTTTTTCAGGAAGGAAATACAATTAAAGTTGTTGGCAAGATTAAAGATCATAGTTTCTTTAAGTGGAACATAGGTGATCTTGATGTGAAATATACTATCACACTGCCAAAAAAGTTTTCAGTAACGGCAAATACATCCGGCGGAAATCTGAAAGTTCGTAATGTAACCGGTGAAGTACGTTGCGAAACAAGTGGAGGAGATGTTACTGCAGAATCAATTGATGGACAAACAATATTGAATACCTCGGGTGGTGGTATTGAAGCTAATTTAATAAAGGGCAATGTAAAAGTTGAAACATCCGGCGGCGATATTCGTGCAAATGACATCACCGGCGATTTCAAAGGCAATACTTCCGGCGGCAACATAAATTTAAATACAATTGATGGAAACGTCTATGCCGAAACATCCGGTGGTGATATTGATCTACGAGTTAAAGGGGAAAATAAAGGAATTAGTGTTCATACATCCGGTGGCGGTATTACTATTCACGTGAAGGAAAATATTGCCGCAGATGTTGATGCCTCCACAAGCGGCGGAAGTGTAAAGTGCGAACTTCCAATTACGATCAAAGGGACAATTGAAGAATCTGAATTGCATGGACGTATTAATGGCGGCGGCAATTCCATACGAGCCGAAACATCCGGCGGTGATATTCGAATTGTTACATTAAAAAATGAAAAATAAAATTGTGTATGTAAAAATCATTTCCAATTTAGAATTCTCTATTGGAAATGATTTTTTATTTTTTCCTGCCTTTCAAACTCGCCATTAAGATTCCGATAGAATCTTGCGCTTTTCGAAACACATTACCAGAACCGATAAAATTTTGCATCATCATAGAGAATGCAAGAAGTTCGCCATCTGCAGTTCGAACGTAACCTGCCAATGTGCTGACTCCGCCAATGCTTCCTGTCTTGGCATGAAGATTATTTTGAGCTGAAGAATTTTTCATTCTCTTAGATAATGTACCATCGATACCGGCGTTCGGAAGCGAAGTGAAATACAAATCAAAAATATCTTTCCGTTTATACATTTCTTTTAATAATTGAATATAAATTTCGGAAGTCAGCAAATTATAATGCGAAACGCCCGAGCCGTCCACCATATAAAATTTTGTCGAATCAATCCCGAATGATGCGAGTGTGCGTTTCACAACAGAAATTCCGTTTTGTGTTGTGCCCGGTTCACCATAGTTTCGTGCGCCGAGAATTTTCAATATGTTTTCAGCCGAAAGATTATCGCTTACTTTGTTCAGAAAAATAATCATTGAATCAATCGGTTGTTTGTGTTGTATGATAAGCCGAGCCGACGGTGGAATTTTTTGAAGAACTAAATTTCCGGCAACAATAATATTTTTTTGTTCGAGAATTTCTTTCGCAAGAGTCAGAAAATACATCTCCGGATTCAACACGGTGATTTCTTCCGTTGTTGGTGTAGCGTTGATTGAAATATTACCATTGACGGTAATGGCATTCAGATGTTCTGCAAATTTGCGCGAAATTTCTAATTCACCTTTCACTGAATCTGAAATTGTTTTTGCATTATTCTCCACTGTAACGTAGCGAGTTGGTGGATACACAACAACATCGGGCGCACTCCCAATTATTTTTGAAGGTGTTACTGTTACTTTCACACAGTTCTGATTTATTGAAAGTGCAGAATTTAGTGCTGCATATCCGAATGGTTCGTCATCCCACATCCAACCAACACCACGCCGCTGGTCATCAAAAAATGATACGTCTCCAACGATGTTACCTTCAATTTTTTTGATGCCAAGCGTAGTAAGAGAATTAAGAAACTGCGAAAGAGTATCAGAAGTAAAATTCGGATTGCCGAATCCCTTAAAATAAATATTTCCTTTGAGCGTACCATTTTCAATTTCAATGATAGTATCGCAGTATAATTCAGTGTTCAATGTGTACGATGTGCCAAGTTCTGCAAGCGCCGTTGCCGATGTCAACAGTTTCATGTTTGAAGCAGGTCGCAATAACAATTTGGAATTTCGTTCGAACAAGAGTTCGTCATTTTCCAGAGAAACAATCTTCAATGCAACTTGTGTTGCTGTAAAAATGGAATCTGCAAGTACAGCATTAACATTTTTTTGAAATGTTGCCGTTGCATCAAGTGGTGCAAAAGTTTGAAATAATGCACTACATCCGAAAAAAAGAGAGGCGTTAAGAATTACGGCGAGTGAAAAAATGATGTGTCGTTTCATAGTAGTTTTTGGATTTTGTCGGCTTATTTTTCAAAAATGTAGAGAGAATTATTTCGGGTTGCAAGGTAAAAAATATTTCAAACACTTGTTCCTTTTCTTATATTAAATGTGAATATGCAAACAATAATTCTCGGAATTGAAACATCGTGTGATGAAACTTCGGCGGCAGTTTTTGTGGATGGAGAACTGCGTTCGAATATTATTTCATCGCAGATAGTGCACCGGCAATACGGCGGCGTTGTGCCCGAACTTGCATCTCGCGCACATCAGAAATATATTATCCCAATTGTTGAACAGGCATTGGCGGAAGCGAATAGTACAAAACACCAACTTTCTGCTGTTGCCGTTGCTGCCGGTCCCGGTTTAATGGGTGCGCTGCTTGTCGGCGTAAATTTTGGAAAGTCGCTTGCGTATGGATTAGGCATTCCATTTATTGCGGTGAATCACATGGAAGCACACATCTATTCTAATTTTATTGAAGCGCCGGCGCCGCATTTTCCGTTTTTAAATTTAACTGTTTCCGGCGGTCACACACAATTGGTTTTGCTTCGCGATGATTTTCACTATGAAATAATCGGTGAAACACGCGATGATGCAGTGGGTGAAGCGTTCGATAAAGTCGGGAAGATGCTCGGACTTCCGTACCCCGGCGGTCCGCAGGTTGATAAAATTGCGCAAGCAGGAAATCCGAATGCAATTCAATTTCCAAGATCATTTCTTCCTGATGATGAATTTGGTTTTAGTTTTAGCGGAATAAAAACGGCAGTGTTGTATTATTTGCGTAAACGACAATTAACGCCGCTCAAAAATCCGATTGGAGAAAAGCTACTCGCCGATATTTGTGCAAGCTTTCAAGCATCGGTTATTGATGTGTTGATAGAAAAAACATTTTCCGCAGCGAAAAAATTCTCTGTTACTGAAATTGCGATTGCCGGTGGAGTGTCGGCAAATTCTGCGCTGCGCTCGCGAATGACGAATGAAGCAGAAAAAAATGGAATGAAAATATTTATTCCGAAATTTGAATATTGCACAGATAATGCTGCCATGATTGCAGTGGTTGGTTATAGAAAATATTTAAGAAAAATGTTCTCGCCGTTTTCAACAACGGCAACGGCTGGTTTAGAATTAGCATCTTACGTTACGCAAAAGGCAAAAGATGGAGTCCACCTTATCTAATGAATGTATGATATGTATCAAATTCGTGTGTCTTTGTTTGGGAAGGTGGACTCCATCTGCTTACTTATTTTTGTAATGCGTAACATCAGTTAGCATAAAGGAAATCATGAATCGTCTCACGCAAAAATTTCAACAACTAAAAAAGGAAAATACGAAAGCAATACTTCCGTACATCACACCGGAATTTCCAATTGCAGGAACAACAGTGCCATTAATTCTGGCGCTTGAAAAAGCGGGTGCATCAATTATTGAAGTTGGAATCCCATTTTCCGATCCGCTCGCAGATGGTCCGACCATTCAACAATCATCGCACACCGCAATTCAAAATGGTGCAACTATTTCTCTTGTATTGCAACGCGTGAAGGAAGCGCGTCTGCATACGCAAATTCCGATTGTGTTGATGGGGTATATCAATCCAGTTCTTCATTACGGAATAGAAAAATTTTTAGTTGATGCGAGCGCAAGCGGAGTGGATGGACTTATTATTCCCGATTTGCTTCCGGAAGAAAGTACGGAATACCGAATGCTTGCAGCGAAGTATAATATAAGCGTAGTCTTTTTACTTGCGCCCACATCGTCTGATAAAAGAATTCACCATGTGGATTCTCTTTCAACGGATTTTACATACTGCGTTTCGGTTACCGGTGTTACCGGTTCACGAAATACGTTTGATTCGCTGGACGATTTTTTACGACGGGTGCGGCGTAACAGCACGAAACCATTTGTCGTCGGTTTTGGAATATCAACTCACGACCATGTTCAGCAAGTTTGGAAACATGCAGACGGTGCCGTTGTTGGCTCCGCGTTAATTCAAAAAATCGCCCACGAAAAAAATAGTGATGCTGTTGCGGAAGTTGCCGGCAAATTTCTATCAACATTAATAAGGGCATCTCTAAAAACCTAAAAAAAATTGTCATTGCGAGCCGTTCTTTGGCGAAGCAATCTCGTTTTTTCTTTTTAATTGAAAGATTGCTTCGGTCGCTTCGCTCCCTCGCAATGACGACGATATTTTTAGAGATGCCCATAAAATAATTTTCCTATGAACTCAATTGATGATTGGCGAAAAAAAATTGATGAGACCGATACAAAACTTGTTGATTTATTAAATGAACGTGCGCACTATGCCGATGAGATTGGAAAGATAAAAGAACAAATGGGAATGGAAGCATACTCACCCAAACGGGAACAAGAGGTCATCAACAATATTATTCAGCACAACAAGGGACCATTGTCTGATCTTGCTCTGCGAAGATTGTTTGAACGCATCATTGATGAATCTCGAAGACTTGAACGCGAAGCAATGATTGAACGGAATAAACATGCACAATAAAAGTAACACACTGAAAATAGTGGCGCTGTACGCCACCATGGCGCCTCGGCGCCACGTGGCTGTCGGTATTAGCTTCGTAGTTTTCTTGATACTAGCGTACGAAGCGCTGTGGGCGCCTAATAATTTTTCTGCGCCTGATAAAATTGCTATCGTCAGCAAAGGAGAATCGTTTTCACACATTGCCGATTCGTTATCTGCTCGTGGTGTTGTTTCGCACCCGCTTCTTTTTAAGACCGTTGGGAAAATATTTGGCTATACTCATAAAATGAAAGTTGGTAAATATAGTTTCAAATCAGGAATATCGAATTTGGAAATTCTGCGGGATTTAAGCGGCGGTTTTTCGATGGTCAATTCATCAATTACTTTGTTTGAAGGAATGAATGGAAGACAAATTGCAAAACTTTTATGCCGTGAAGTTGGGATTGACTCGGCTCGGTTTGTTTCGTTGTTGAAGGATACATCGCTTATCGGAATTCAAGGAAACGAGTCGCCGACACTGGAAGGTTATTTGCTTCCCGATACGTACAATTTTTATTGGCAGGATGACGAGAAAGAAATTATTAAACGCATGACATCTGAATTTAAAAAATTTTTTTCAGATAGTTTACAGCAGCGCATGAAACGCATGAATGTATCGTTGAATGAAGTTCTCACGATGGCATCAATTGTTGAAGCTGAGGCGATGCTCGATAAAGAACGTCCGATTATAGCCGGAGTCTATTACAATAGATTGCGAAAACGTATGCGGCTCGAAGCCGATCCAACGGTGAAATATATTATCGCAGATGGCAGACGAATTTACAGGAGCGATTTACATATCGATCATCCTTACAACACATATATGAATTATGGATTGCCGCCAGGACCAATCAACAATCCGGGACGGAAATCTATTTTTGCCGCTTTATATCCTGCAAAACATTCTTACCTTTATTTTGTAGCCGATGGACAAACAGGCGGACATCGTTTTGCAAAATCCTTTTCTGAACATCAAAACAATGTACGATTGTACCGGAAAGCGAGAGCATTGGCTCATCAACACAACGGCAATGGGTAACAAAAAAATATTGCAAGTCTTCCGATTTTCCGCTATATTTAATTCAGATTAGTAATAAATTTTTATGTTTATAAGGAGCTATGAATGAAAAAAGATATTCATCCGGAATACAAGAAAGCAGTTGTTACTTGTGTTTGCGGCAATACGTTTGAAACACGTTCAACGATAGGCAATATACACATCGAAATTTGTTCGAATTGCCATCCGTTTTATACCGGAAAACAAAAATTGCTTGACTCAGCCGGTCGTGTTGAACGGTTTAATAGAAAATACGCGAAGAAGGATGTTGCTGCTACTGCGTAAATTATACGCTCCTGTATGAGAAGCCAAAAATTAACGGAATGTATCATTGATGCATTCCGTTTTTTTATATTTGATAACTGCATTGACCGCTGAGGGCAAAAAGTTCGCCGAGAATTTTGAAAATGGTAAAAAATCAATAAAGAAGTAAAACTTGATTGTGGGTATCGAATTGATTTATTTGTTGAGCATCAAATAATTTTGTAGCATGTGAGAGGAAATTATGCAAACACAAATTTGTATTTTTGAGGATATTAACCACACACGATTGTTTCCGCTGGTCTATTTTCGTCCGGTGTATAATTTGCGGTGTGGAATTTTATCGCTGAAAGAAAAAATTCAATATGCGCACCCCGGCGTTCCAATTGCTCTTCACTGCAGAACGTACCTTGCCGATTACATGCGACTTCGGAATCCGCAATTCAGTGTGAATGAACTTGCAGGAAAAAATTGCCTTTTTGTGAATGGTCGTGTGATAGCGGGAAAAGATTTTGCAAAAAAAATTCCGCTGCATGGCAGTATTGATACAGTCTATATGAATGGCGATCAAGTAGTTGCTGCGCGGGTAAGTGGTAACAAGTTGCGACAACTTAAAAACCATTTGGCAGGAATTTTTTCCCTTTCTGATTTTGACGGGTTAGTGCGTGAAGAAGTTGACGTGCAAATTGTGAACTATCCGTGGAATTTAATTAAATACAACGGTGAACAACTTCGCTCTGATTATGCATGGCTGCAATCCCGAGAGGCAAAAAAGAAACACGTATCGAAAAAATTTGTCGACGCATATTTACTGAATGAAAAAAATATTCATTTCGGCAGCAATGTTATTGTCCAACCCGGCGTCGTCATTGATGCGTCCGAGGGTCCTGTGTATATCGGCAATAATGTAACCATCATGTCATTCTCTGCAATTATTGGACCGGCATATATTGGTGATAATTCTGTTGTAAAAATTGGTGCAAAAATTTATCATGATACAAGCATTGGACCTGTGTGCAAAGTTGGCGGAGAAATTGAAGCGTCAATCATTCACGGGTATTCCAATAAGCAACACGATGGATTTTTAGGACACTCGTATCTCGGCGCGTGGGTGAACTGCGGAGCCGGAACAGTAACGAGTGATTTAAAAAATAATTACAGTCAGATAAAAGTGTATATCAACGGTGAAGCAATTGATAGCGGTATGCAATTTGTCGGCGTAACAATTGGCGACCATTCGAAGACGGCGATTAATTCAACATTTAACACGGGAACAGTGGTTGGTGTTTCAAGCAATATTTTTGGAACAGGATTTCCGCCAAAATATGTGCCGTCGTTTTCGTGGGGCGCTGCCGGCGAAACATTTACAACATACAATATCGAACGGGCAATTGATGTTGCACGACGCGTGTTAGTGCGCAGAAAAATTTCTCTGACTGATCCTGAAGAAAAATTATTCAGAAAAATTTTTGATCTTACAATTGACGAACGGCGTAAACAAGGGATGCCGTTGTAAAAGCGAAATTCAAAAAAGAAAAAATAAACATCCTCGCCGCAAACGGCGAGGTATTTGTCATGCCAGCGTACGTTCCAAAGGAATCCCTTTGGGACTGGCATCCATTTTGTCGATTCCGGCTTTCGCCGGAATGACGACGCAAGTCCCGAAGGGATCACTTTGTGACGTCGGGGTATTAGACCCAATAGAGAATAAAAAAATGGAAGAAACTGCTGAAGGACATAAATTATTATTTACCGGTGTTCGTGGAACTGCTGTAAAAATTCTCAATCGTGTTGAACGGACGGATGCATATCTTAATAAACTGATTGATGCGGAACTGCACTCAAATGAATTGAACGATTTTGATAAGGCGCTGCTGAATGAAATTGTGAATGGTGTATTGCGCTGGCAAATGAAATTGGATTGGGTGTTAAATGGTTTCTTTCACGGAAATTTTTCCAAAGCCGAAGTAACGGTGCGCAATACATTGCGTGTAGCGTTGTATCAAATTATGTTTTTAGATAGAGTGCCGCCACATGCTGCCGTCAATGAAGCCGTTGAATGTATGAAACGCATTCGCGGAGAAAAAGCCGGCAACCTTGTGAACGCCGTACTGCGCAATATACTCCGCAATATTGATGGCATTCACTATCCCGATGTCCAGAACGATGCCGCGCAATATCTTGCCATTATGTATTCTCATCCTCTGTGGATTGTGCGTCGCTGGATGAATCGTTTTGGTTTTGCGGAAACAGAAAAGTTACTTGCCGCTAACAATCAGAAACCTCCACTAACGCTGCGCATCAACACGAATAAAATTTCAAAAGAAAATTTCTTGCATTTATTTACACAGCAGAATATTTCGCACGAAAAATCTTTCACTCTCGAAAAATTTGTAAAAGTTGCGAGCATGGCAAATCTTGCTCAGTCGGAATTATTTCGTAAAGGATATTTTACTGTGCAGGATGAAAGCGCCGGCATTGCGGCAACTCTTTTACAAGCGCAGCCAGGTGAACGTATCATTGATTTGTGTTCTGCGCCCGGCGGAAAAACAACATTCATCGGCGAGGTGTTGCAAAATAAAGGCGAGATTATTGCTGTTGATAAACACGAATCGCGGTTAAGTTTAGTGAAAACTGCGTGTCAGCGTGTCGGCATTCAAAACGTAAAATTTATTTGCGCCGATGGTATAGAGTTCTCTTCGGAACAAGCTGATAAAGTGCTGCTCGATGCGCCATGTTCCGGTTTCGGTGTCCTTTCCAAAAAACCTGATGTGAAATTACAGCGTGAGCAAAAAGATATTATCGATCTTGCAAAACTTCAGCACGAACTTATTACTAATGCCGCACAACTTGTGAAAGAAGGCGGCGTGCTTGTGTACAGCACATGCACGATGGAACCTGAAGAAAATTTTTCTGTCGTAAAAGATTTTCTCGCGCAACATTCTGAATTTTCGATTGACCATGCAGCGCAATTTATTAAACCTGAAATTGTCTCTGCGGATGGTTTTGTTGAAACATTTCCGCATAAACACGGAATGGACGGATCATTTTCAATTCGTTTGAAAAAAAACACAGCCGTGTAATGCGGGAAAAACATTCCTCAGCATTACGCGTAACTCTATCACCATAACAGGTCAAACATATCTGGGAAACTATGAAAGCAATTGTTAAAGAAAAGCCCGCCGAAGGGAAAGCGTGGCACAAGGGGTTTCGTCTAATAGAAAAACCTCTGCCATTTGCACAATCTCCAACCGATGTTATTATTAAAGTTTTTGCAGGTGCTATTTGCGGCACCGATGTCGGCATTTACAATGGCAAAGATTCGCTTCGTGAATCAATGATGCATGCCGTCACCGATCCGATTACTATCGGACATGAATTTTCAGGACACATTGTTTTTGCCGGAACAAAAGCTAAAAAAATAATTGCAGAAAAAATTCTTGCAAAGTCGAAAGTGAATACTGATGTAAAAAAACTTATCAAACGAGAGACGGTGAGTTCACTCGTACAGCGAAAAGATTTTTTTACGCTTGTGTATGATAATTTTCATGCGTCCGCTGAAATGCATATTACGTGCGACGAATGCTATCAATGCAAACACAACGAAAAGCATGTGTGTCGCAACACCATTATCAAAGGCGTGCATGATGACGGTGCGTTTGCAGAGTATGTAAAAGTGCCGGTTGAAAATATTTTATTATTTCACAAAAAAGAAATTCCTCTCGAAATTATTGCGTGGATGGACGCGCTCGGCAATGCAACGCACACCATCATGTCTGCCGATGTGAAGGGCGGAAGCGTGGTTGTGCTGGGATGCGGCGTGCAAGGATTGATGGCGATTGCCGTTGCGAAATTTGCCGGTGCAAAAAAAATATTTGTTACCGATGCATCGCACGATGATTTTTCGCACGAGAAATTAGAATCGAAACGTTTTGCATTAGCGCGTAAGTATGGCGCAACAGATTGTTTCGATATGTCGCTGCCCAACGAGCGCGCACGTTTTCATGATGTTATTATGAAGCAAACGAACGATGATGGTGTTGATGCTGCATTTGAAATGTCGGGAAGTTACCACGCGTATGAAGATGCATTAAAAGTGCTGCGCATGGGGGGAACATTTTCTCTGCTCGGTTTGCCGACAGGAACGATGCCGGTTGATTTTGCAAAGGATGTTATTTTCAAAGGGATCACTATCAAAGGAATTATTGGTCGTCGTGTGTTTGAAACGTGGAATCAGATGGAAAAGTTATTGAAAGCCGGCCTCGCCAAAAAGTTTTTATCAACCGGATTTATTACGCATCAATTTCCGCTGGAGCGATATGAAGAAGCGTTCGATGTAATTCGAAAAGGAGATGCGTTTAAGGTACTGCTAAAACCGTGATCAGCACCAATGAACATTAGGGCATCTCTAAAAACCTAAAAATAAT
>CAYHZL010000035.1:0-4881 GCA_964361075.1 uncultured Chitinophagaceae bacterium | reverse complement strand
TTTTTCTTTTTAATTGAAAGATTGCTTCGGTCGCTTCGCTCCCTCGCAATGACGGACATAGTTTTTAGAGATGTCCAATAAATTTTTGATGAACATTCAATTCCATGCATTCACTACCATAAAATTTTATGAACACACCAACAAATTATATCGAACTCGCCAAAGCAGAACTCGCACGCATTCACGATGCAAACACATTTAAGTACGAAACACCGCTCGCTTCACCACAAGCGGGAGTTGTAAAAGTAAACGGCAAAAATGTTGTGATGCTCGCTTCCAACAATTATTTAGGAATGTCGAATCATCCTGTTGTAAAAAAAGCTGCCATTGATGCGATTAAAGAATTCGGTTACGGAATGGCGTCGGTGCGCTTCTTGTGCGGAACGCAAACCATTCATCTCGATCTTGAAAAGAAAATTTCTACATTCATCGGAACGGAAGATACAATTTTATTTTCATCTGCATTTGCGGCGAACAATGCATTCTTTCCTTCGCTGACGAATGAAAAGCTTGGGTACGAAAACTACCGCGATTGTCTGTACACCGATCAATTAAACCATGCCAGTATAATTGATGGTTTGCGTTTGTGTAAATCCGAAACGACCGATAAAAAAATTTATAAACATTCCGATGTTACCGAACTTGAACAGTTGCTGGAAGGTGATAAAAACAAAGAGTATCGCTTGCGCATGATCGTAACAGATGGTGTATTAAGTATGGAAGGCGATATTGCAAAATTAGATATGCTTGTTGCCCTTGCAAAAAAATATAGTGCAATTCTTTTTGTTGATGATTGCCACGCCGTCGGCGTTATCGGAAAAACAGGAAGAGGAACGCCGGAACATTGTGGCGTGCATGGAAAAGTTGATGTGCTGTCGGGAACACTCGGCAAAGCAATCGGCGGTGCGCTTGGTGGTTATATCAGCGGAAGAAAAGAATTGGTTGCTTACTTGCGGCAGAAGGCGCGTCCCTATACATTTTCCAATTCATTGCCGCCCGCAATTGTCATGGCTAGCATTGCTGCGTTTGATTTGCTGACGAAAGATAAATCCATTGTACAACGATTGCACGACAACACAAAATATTTCCGCAAAAAAATTACAGCGCTTGGTTTTCATATTCTCGAAGGCGAACATCCGATAGTGCCGATTATGTTAGGCGAGGCGAGTGTTGCGCAAAACATGAGCGCCGCAATGTTAAAAGCCGGTGTGTATGTGAAAGGTTTGTGGTTTCCTGTTGTGCCGAAAGGTGAAGCACGTTTGCGCGTGCAGATTTCTGCGGCGCTTTCCAAAAAAGATATTGACCAAGCGCTTGATGCATTTGAAAC
Organism: uncultured Chitinophagaceae bacterium; assembly: GCA_964361075.1. Taxonomy (GTDB): domain Bacteria; phylum Bacteroidota; class Ignavibacteria; order UBA10030; family UBA8401; genus CAYHZL01. Next base: position 3,554 of record CAYHZL010000035.1, on the reverse strand, counting down.
GGTTGGGAAGAAAATGAAAGTTATTTAAAGATTACAAAATTGCAAATTACAGATTGAAAGAGAAACAAAACTGGTAACTACTCAGCAGATGCTGACTTAATAATAGAACACGGATGACACGGATGAAACAGATTTTCACGGATTATTTTATTGATTTTTAGAGATGCCCTTTATGAAGAAGTTCTATTTTATCAGTGTGTATCAGTCAAATCCGTGTTTCGCCGCGGCGAATGTTCTATTTTTTCTAACCGCTGAGTAGTTACCAAAACTGTTGTATTATTTTACAATCTTGTAATTTTGAAATCAAGTAATTATGCACGACAAAAAACGCTATCTTTTTATTGATCTGCTCCGATTCCTTGCTGTCATTGTTATGCTGCAAGGGCACACGTTTGATGCGTTGCTTTCTGCGTCAATAAAATCTCACTCGCTCTATTATATCCACGATTTTTTCCACGGATTTGTTGCACCGATGTTTCTCTTTGCATCGGGTGTTGCGTTTGGCGTTTCAACGTTCAAAAAATGGGAAGAGTTCAGTACGCTATCAAAAGCATTTGCGAAACGTGCCGCACGTTTTTGTGGTTTAATTCTTCTTGGCTACGCACTTCATCTGCCATATTTTTCCATTCATAAAATTTTGTATTACAGCACATCGCAAGCGATTGCATCATTTCTGCAAGTTGATGCGTTGCACTGTATTGCTGTAACGTTGCTTATCGTACAGATTGCAGTACTTTTTGTGCGTCAGGAAAAAACGATAGCAGTTGCCGCTGGTGTCATTGCTCTGCTCATTGCGCTAACCTCACCGTTGTTATGGAGTATTTCGTTGTCAAAATATTTTCCGTTGTGGTTTGTTTCATATATCAATGTCGAAAATAATTCGTGGTTTCCGTTATTTCCTTGGTCAGCATATATTTTTGGTGGAATATCGTTCGCATATCTTTTTGTCAATGCAAAGGAACATCATCACGCAGTGCGATTGATGCAGCGCGCTGTTGCAATCGGCACTGGTTGTATTTTTATAGCGGTGATTGTTGCAAATATTCCTCTCGGAATATATCCGGCGCATGATTTTTGGAAAGTGAATCCGGCTGTAATCACTGCGCGTTTCGGATTTATTCTACTTGTGCTGAGCGGATTATTTTTTGCAGAGCACGCTGTCCGTCTGCCATCTGCACTTCCCTCCGTTTTAGGAAGAGAGTCGTTGTTTATTTACATTATTCACCTTCTCCTTCTCTATGGTTCAGTTATTAATAATGGATTGCAATTTTATTTTGGCAGTTCGCTTACTATTAATCAGGCATTCTTTGTTTTTATCCTGTTATTTCTTACAATATCATCGTTTGCGTATGGCTGGCATTTTTTGAAAACAAATTATCGCGGCGTTGCATTGTTTGTCCGCATTCTTGTTTTGTGGTTATTGCTTTTTTATTTCTTCACTAAACCGTACTAAAAAAATGGAACAAAAAAAATCTCGTTATGTCTACATAGACTTGCTGCGCGGATGGGCTGTGCTCGTGATGATCGAAACTCACGTTATCAATGCGTTCATGTTGCCGGCGATGCGCGATACGTCATGGTTTAAGGTCTTGAATTTTATTAATGGACTTGTTGCGCCATCATTTCTTTTTATTGCCGGATATTCATTTGCAATGATTGCCCAACGCAAATGGAATGATTACCTTTCGTTCAATGCTGTTTTTAGGAAACAAGTTGGCAGAATTTTACAAGTATTGCTTGTCGGATATACGCTGCATATTCCTTTTTTTTCATTTAATAAATTATGCATCATTCCGTGGGAAGAGTGGGCTAATTTTTGGAAGGTAGATGTGCTGCATTGTATCGCATCTTCTTTACTGTTCCTTTTGCTTACTGTTATAGTAACGCGCACTCCAAAAAGATTTTTGCTGACAACATCTATTATTTGCGGCGGAGTAATTTTCCTAACACCACTGATGTACACTGCGAACTTCGATTCAATATTTCCGGTTTCCATTGCAAATTATCTGAACGCATTCCACGGTTCGCTTTTTCCTCTCTTTCCATGGATGGGATTTATTCTGATGGGAGCGATTCTCGGTCAACTTGTTACGTTGTTCAAAAATAAATTTGGAGAAACATCAGTTTTCAAATATATTTTTATTGCCGGTGCAGCAATAATTATTTCCGCATTAATTATTGCTACGTTGCCGTTTACAGTATATCCGCCTCATAATTTTTGGCGTGCAAGTCCATGGTTCTATTTTATTCGCCTCGGCATTGTGCTGCTTATTCTTGCAACATTGTGGTATTGGGAACAAACAGCAAAATCGGGAAAATCAATTGTCAGCGTTGTTGGCTCAGAATCGTTGGTGGCGTATGCAGGACATCTTCTGGTGATTTACGGATTATTTTTTGACGGAGAAAGTTTCTCCTCTCTCATCGGACGAACTCGCACTGTTCCCGAAGTAATAGGAATGGCTGTTATCTTGCTGACGGCAACTATTTTTGTGTCATATATTTGGAATGTGATAAAAAATAAAAGTATGTTATACGCACGCATTGTGCAATACACATTGCTTGTTATTGTATTGTATGTTTTCTTCACGAAACCGTTTTAGGTGAAGTATGAAATATGAAAGATGAGGGATGAACTTGTAGGTCAAACATTCGTCGTAGGTCAAACATTCATTGTAGGTCAAACATTCCTGTTTGACATTTTGAATGTACACATGAACATAGACAAACAGGAATGTTTGTCCTACGGAAAATATTAAAAAATAATTTTACTACAATACCTATGAAACACACAACACCATTTTACAACACAACCTTCAAGGTCTTCCGCCAAAAGATGAAGCACGGCGGACAGGTGAAGACCTTGAAGGTTTTCTATGTTACCCTACTTCTTGCGCTTGCTTCTCTTTCCTGCACACAAAAGATGGAGTTTAATAACCCGCTTGACCCGGATGTGGAACTGAAAGCACCAAGCGAATTAGTTATTACAAATATGACTGAAACATCAATATCGCTTCAATGGAAAAATAATATCACCTTTACAAACTCAGATCAACAAAATTCGTTTTCAATTGAGATTGAGCAATCGGCAAACAGCGGCACTTACTCTTTAATAAAAACAGTTGGAGCAAATGTAACAACAGCAACAATTACAGCCGTGTTCAATTTGGCAACAACATACTCATTTCGAGCGCGTGCAGTAACAGCAGTAGTTTCTAAATCATCATCATATTCCAACATTGTATTGCAGCAACTTACATTTCCTGCACCCAACTTTTTAGCAATTGTATCGATGACAACATCGCAAGTAAGTTTAAGTTGGGTTGATAATTCTTCGTTTGAGACAGGATTTGAAATTGAACAATCAGCAAACAGCGGCAGTTTCTCCTTAGTAAAAACCGTTGGTGCAAATGTAACAACAGCAACAATTACAGCCGTGTTCGATTCAGCAACAACCTATTCATTCCGTGTTCGGGCAGTAACTTCAATAAACAAATCGTTATATTCCAACGCTCCAAGTTACAACATAGCAGCAGCAGCAGCAGCAGCAGCAGCAG
>CAYHZL010000034.1:0-23114 GCA_964361075.1 uncultured Chitinophagaceae bacterium | reverse complement strand
CAATCTTTTCCTTAAATTTAGAAGATTGCTTCGGCAAAAAACGCCTCGCAATGACAATCCGAAAAATATTTCAGCGAGAACTTAATAAAAAAAATATGAAACATCTCACACTCGTCATCTTATTTCTTTGCACAACAATTTTTGCTCAAAATAAAAAACCGGTGTGGGTTGAAAAGCGTCCAATCAATTCCGCGTACTATATCGGCATTGGTGTTGCGCAAAAAGCCGGAAAAAATACGCAAGAATATTTACAAGCATCAAAAGAGAATGCGCTGAATGATATCGCGCAGCAAATTGTTGTCAACATCAATGCAACGCAACTGAGTCAGGTAACGGAAAAACTTGGCGCACTGCAATCAGATTTTCAATCGCACATTCAATCCTCAACAAAAGCAGATCTTGATAACGTTGAATCGGTTGATACGTATGAAAATGAAAACGAGTATTGGACGTACGTTCGTCTATCGATCGAAGAATACAAAAAGCTGCAGGCACAAAAGTTGAAGAAAGCAACAAGTCTTGCTCTCGATTTTTTTTCGAAAGCAAAAACCGACGAGAAAGGAAATACTATTGCCGAAGCGGTTCAATTATATGTGCAAGCATTACGTGCGATTGAAAAGCATATTGGGGAACCGTTCGAAGTTGAATACAACGGAACAAAAATATTTTTGACAAATGAAATCTTTAGTTCACTTCAATCGTTGCTCAATAAAATTGAAATGAAAGCGAAAGAGGGAAAGTTAGAAGGACAAGTCGGCAAACCGATGAGAAAAAATCCTGAAGTGAGTGTTGTTGTTAATGATGGGAATGGCAAGCAGACTGCACTTCCTAATTTCCCGGTTCATTTTTCCTTTCTGCGCGGCGGCGGTGATGTGCTTGAGCATGCACGCACTGATAAAAACGGTATCGTTGCAACTTCAGTTACAAAAATAACGGCAACCGATAAATTGCAAATCATTAAAGCTGAAGCCGACCTTGCAGGGTTACTTGGTAAAGAAAAAGTATCGGATGTGTTGAATATTCTTTTAAAGAGTTTCACTCTTCCGAATGCACGATGTGTTGTGAACGTTACCAACTTATCCGTTTATTTTGAAACGGAAGAAACAATCGGCGGAGAGAAGCTGCGCATTCCGCGCATTGAGCCGGCGTTGAAAGGGACACTTTCCAGCCAAGGATTTTCATTTGTTGATGATGTTTCGAAAGCAAACGTAACAATTTCAATAAAAGCAAACGGGCGCGCAGGAGGCGAGTATCAAGGATTGTATTCAACGTATGTTGATGTAACTATTTCTGTGCTCGATTTGTATTCCGGCGAAGAAATTTATAAATCGTCTGTAAATAATGTAAAAGGTGTGAGCATTAATTACGATAAAGCGGGCATGAAGGCATACGATGAAGTGGCGGAAAAACTAAAAGGCGAAGTCATTCCTGCGATGCTCGACAAATTGAGAAAATGATGAATCCACTTCTTTTGTTGGATGAAGACGATATGGTATGTATTCACAATGATGAACTGACGGCACAAGAATTGAATGTGATTGGCGCCAACTGAAAATTTATTTTGCTTTGTTTTCTTTCAAAAACTTTCTATATTTTTTCGAGTTTTAAAACAATCTACAATGGGACTTCTCAAAAAACCATCATTCACATTACTCACATACTATTACGGAGGATATATGCATAAATTGGCGTTAGTTTTTTCAGCAGCACTTCTGACACTGTTGTTTATTGCTTGCGGTGGTAACAAAGCATTACAAAAAACATCGGAAGGTGATATTCCGGATTGGTATTTAAATAAACCTGAGGATCCGAACTTCTTATTTGAACCGGCAACCGCAACATCACAAGATATGCAGTTGGCTGTTGATAAAGCAGTTCAAGGTGGTCGCGCAGGAATTGGCCGTCAAGTGGAAGTGAAGATGACCGGTTTGCAAAAACGTTTCCAAGAAGAAACAGGTATCGGTGAAGATGCACAATTGCTTGACCAATTCACGCAAGCATCGAAGACTGTTGTTTCAACAAGTCTGTCCGGTTCAAAAGAGAAGTATAAAAAAATTGTGAAAGATGGAAACTTATGGCGCGCGTACGTTCTTGTTGAATATCCGTTAGGCGCAGCACAACAAGCGTTAAAAGAACAAATCAAAAAGAACGAACAAATGTATACTAAATTTCGTGCAAGCCAATCATATAAAGAACTTGATGAAGCAGCCGATAAATATGAACAGTCAAAAACCGCTCCGGCGAACAAGTAAGCAATTTTTGTAAGTACTCAGTGTTTTTAAATGTATAGAACAATATCCTGCTAAATTGCCGAGAAAAACTTAACCACAATAGGCACAGTAGAACACATAGAAAACTATGTGTCCTATGTTTCTATGTGTTTAGAATTTACTAACTCACGTTACGCAAAGATGAAAAACCAACCGTCATTCCCGCATGTTTTTAGCGGGAATCTACATAATGGATGCCCGATTAAAGCATTCGGGCATGACGACCTTAATGTTTTAGGCATTTTCCCAACGTGCGTAACATCAGTTACTAAATGATTTTTCGCTGAGTAGTTACCAATTTTTTTAAGTAGAGATTAGCATTCATAGCGCGGGAGAATATCTCGCGCTATTTTTTTATTGTCATGCCTACACACGTAGATAAAATATTTTTTATTCTTGTCTTCACACTTCTCTTGCCGCATTCGGCAGTCAGCCAGTTGTATCCGAAATGGTTTTTATTTCAAGGGGATGTACAATGTTCAAACATCACCGTTGGTTACGTACGCCCATCGTACAATCGTGATTCATCTATCGCACAATCATTTCGAAACAGTTGCGATGTGTATGCGAAGAATACAAAAGTTCACATCGCAGGCGGACAAGCATTTTGGGCAACCGAAGGCGGCACGGTGTGGATGGGTTCGAATTATGTTGAGGAATTCGATTCGACACTTTCCGCACAAGTGCAGAAAAAATTTGCAGTGTTAGATTCATATATCAGCAAAGGAATTGCAATTGTGCTTGCCGGAGATTCTTCATGTGTGCGTAAGATTGATGATGAAAGAATTCGCATTGCATCTGTAAAAAAACCGGAATGGACAGAAGCTCCGCCACAAGATGCTCGTAATTATTATAGCGTAGGTGTAGCGGAAGAATATTTTTACGAATCAAGTTCGTGGACCGCAGCCGAAAACAATGCACGCATGTCGTTAGCGCGCCAACTTTTTGTTTCTCTAAAAACTTTGCAGAAGAGTGATATGAAGGAAGGGCAAGATATTCGTGATGAAGAGCTTTCAGTAACACTTGCCAATGTCCACATCGCTGCCCGCTGGCGCGATATACAAAAGAAAATTTACTACGTGCTGATGCGAATGCCGAAATAATAAAATTGTTCTCTATAAATTACTCGTCAACCTACATTCAATGTAATCCATTTTTCCTCTTGACAACGCCGATTGATTACTGTATATTTTTACAGTGTAAATACTAACAGTAAAGAGGCGACCATGTCAATTACAAAACTTACCAACGCGCAGCAACGTGTGTTGAATGTTGTACGGGAATACATACACGACAATCAATATCCGCCAACACTTGCCGAACTTGCCGAAAAACTTTCTATCAATATTAACGCGGTTCGCGGTCACTTGCTTGTGTTAGATCGGAAACAAGTAGTGCGCTACGTTCCCAATATTTCACGCGGCATTGAATTGCTCAAAACAAAACCGCACGGCATTCCAATTTATGGAACAGTGTCGGCGGGTCATCCGTTTATGTCGCAGGAAAATATTGTTGATACGTTTGAACTGCGCCGTTACATTTCTGCTTCCGATGATGTGTTCGGCGTGTATGTTCGCGGCGATAGTATGGAAGATGCGCAGTTGGCAACAGGCGATTTGCTGTTTGTTGATCCGAAAGAAGAAGCGCGCAGCGGAAGAATTGTTGTTGCGTTGGTGGAAGGCGAGCCAACAGTGAAATGGTTTGAAAAAGAAGGAAACTCAATCAGATTAATTCCGGCAAATAAAAAATATAAACCAATCGTTGTTCACAAAAATGATGAAGGGTTCAAAATTTTAGGCGTTGTTGTTGGAATGATTCGTGCGTTAGATAAAAAGCGGATTGATGAAATTTTCGGTTATCGAAGAGCTTCATAAGATGAACTTGATTGATACAAGAAACGACTTCTTTACATGAAACTAAAATCACTTTCAGATTTACAACAAATCCTACCGGACTCGAAACAGATTCAGCATGAAATGTTAAGCAGTTCAAAAAAAAACAGACATGATGGCAAAGGGAAAAGTGTTTGCGTTTCGCTGGATACAAAGGGGAGAAAAGGGAAAAGTGTAACTCTCGTGAGTGGCTTGCAGCATAATCCTACCACCATAGAAGAAATTGCTAAAATACTAAAACAATATTGCGGTGCCGGAGGGACAGTGAAAGAGGGGAATATTGAAATACAAGGAGATCAGCGCACGCGAGTTGTTGAAAAATTGAGAACAATGAATTATATTCCAGAGTAATTATTTATAGGGCGGTTCTATAAATTGAAAAAAAAATTTCTCGCAAAGACGCGAAGTCGCAAAATGCTTATTATTATTTGTTTTCTTCGTGCCTTTGTGTCTTAGTGACGAAAAAAAACTTAATTTTTGGAACTGCCCTATACTCTATTGGGTATAATACCCCGAGGTCACAAAGTGATCCCTTCGGGACTTGCGTCTTATTATGGATTGTCATGCCGAACTTGTTTCGGCATCTATACTATAGACCCTGAAACAAGTTCAGGGTGACGTAGCAAATACCCCGCAGTTTGCTGCGGGATGATTTATTTTAGGTAACAAAAGATTATAGTCTATTTCGCCTCATTGAAACAAAGTTTCAGAAAAAAAATTTCCAAACAAGATAACAAAATATTTTCCTTCGCTTGAACGCAGATTAATTCTATTCAGTGAGTTTGCGCTATTGACGTTTCAAATATTTAATCCAGAGAAAATAAAGGAGGGTATTATGAAAACGATGAAAAACTTACTTGCTATCGTCTTGGCTTTGTTCTTGATGGGTTGTCCTGCGCGCTCACTTTTTCCATTATTTACAGAAAAGAACCTTGTGTTCAATCCGGGTCTCGTTGGCGCGTGGATTGATAAAGATAAAAAAGAAACATATTTTTTTCAGAAAACGGAAGGGAAGAATTATATTGTTATTGTTTGTCACGATGAAGATACTACTCAGTACATTACGCAATTAGGTCAGATTGGAAAACTTTGGTTTCTGGATTCTTATCCAAGCGAAGATCCAACAAACTATCAGTTCATACCAACGCACATTATTTCGAAAATGTGGCTTAATGGAGATACATTAAGATTTGCATCATTAGAAAGCGACCATCTGAAGAAACTGATTGAAAAAGAAAACCTAAAGATTTCACACACGTTTCTAAAGGAAGATGTTCTTCTGACTGCGTCTACTGATGAACTTCAGCAATTAGTTCTTCAACTTGCGCAGGATGATAGAGCATTTCCTAATCCAACGAAATTGATTCGCGTGAAATAAACAAACCACATAAAAAGGAGGGCACTACAATGGAATGGTATTTAAGAGTTGTAAAAGATAACTATGCAAATTTCAATGGACGTGCAAGACGAAAAGAATACTGGATGTTCTTTCTGTTCAATTTGCTGTTTGCTTTCGTTGTCGCAATAGTTGATTATCTCCTTGGCACATTTCCGGCGATATATTTGATTTATATGGTAGCAATGATTATTCCAGGCATCGCTGTTTCTTTGAGAAGACTCCACGATATTGGAAAGAGTGGATGGTGGTTTTTAATTGCCTTTATTCCAGTTATTGGAGGTATCTGGTTATTAGTGCTTGTATGCACTGACGGAACCCCGGGCGAAAATAACTACGGACCATCGCCCAAGGCTGTTTAATATGAGATTAAAAAATTTTCGCATCGCCGTAACAAAAACTTCTTATTATTTTTAGGGCATCTCTAAAAACCTTCAAGGTTTATCTTGACCAAATTTTGTGAGATGTTAAAATTTTATGGTACATCGCAAAAATAAAAACCTTGAAGGTTTCGTAATCCCGAAGGGATTCTTTCGGAACTAGTTTTTAGAGATGCCCTGTAGACAACAAAAAATACAAATCTGTCTTTTTTGGCTTGCATAATCTTCAATAAAACTTTATATTTGAAACGTAATTATTAGGCAATTAATAAAATTATCAGAATGTATTCGGGGTCGTAGCTCAGTTTGGTTAGAGCGCCTGCCTGTCACGCAGGAGGTCGCGAGTTCGAGCCTCGTCGGCCCCGCTAGAGAATAACATGTTTATGGCGTGTTATTCTCTTTAATTTTATTAGCGCATCCTTTCCCGAAGGGATGGCTTAGCCACTTAATTTTTTATACAGCCCCGAAGGGATGGCTTCGCCACGTCAGACGAAAAATAAACTATTAGTCAATGAAAATTGTTATTGCCTCTTTACTGTTTAGTCTTGTTGATACTGCTCCATTACACCTGTCTTCTTTTCAATTTTTTCTTCGCAAAGGTATTCAATGAAAAAGTCTTTTCTTGACTATGCGCTCAAGATACGGTTGCCGATTGTTATCTTTGTTGCCTTAAGTGCGTTTGCCCTTACATTTTATGTGTCGCGCACGGAACGTGATGGTGTTGGGTATACGCCGCAACAACCTGTTCTTTTTTCGCATACACTTCACGCCGGAACAATGGCAATTGATTGTCAGTACTGCCATACCGGTGCCGGCAAGTCGCGTCATGCAATGGTGCCGCAAGTAAATACCTGTATGAATTGCCACACTGTTGCGCGCAAAACCCGTCCTGAAATTATTAAGCTGACACAATATTACACTGAAGGAAAAATGCTTCCGTGGAAACGAATTCACAAGGTGCCTGATTATGCGTACTTCAATCATAGCGTTCACGTGAACAAAGGAATTGAATGCCAATCGTGCCATGGTAATGTGCAGGAGATGGATGTTGTACAGCAAGTGAATGCGTTCAATATGAATGCATGTTTGGATTGTCATCGTAATGCACCGAAAATTTTAGCAAATATTCCGGGAATCAAAAAAGGTCCGGAAAATTGTTATGCGTGTCATCGGTAAAAGGAAGTGTGATATGAAAAAAGAAAATGAAGTACTGAAACGAAGAGATTTTTTTGGAGCAATCGGAAAGACTGCGGTTGTTGGAGCGTTGATGGAAAGCGTTCTTCCGTTCAAACTCTTTTCCACTGTGCGCACGAAAGCAACAGAGTCGTCTTTCAAAATTTCGCCAAACCCCATGGCGGTAAAACGTTCGAAAAAAGGTTAGTCAATGGATAATTCTATACAAGAACATTCCAACCACGTGGCGCCAAGGCGCCATGGTGGCGTACAGCGCCACAACGAATCATCGTATTGGAAGAGTCTTCGCGATTTTCACAACAGCAATGAAGCAAGCGATGCAAAGACGAGCGAATTTATGGCTGGTGTTACCGATTCGTTTGAGCCGGAAAAAATGTCGGCAATGTCGCGCAAACAATTTTTAGGATTGGTCTCTGCGTCGGCAGCGTTTGCGGCAGCGGGTTGCACCAACTATCGCGACAAAGGCGAAATTGTTCCTTACAATAAAAAACCTGAAGAGCTGACACTCGGCATTGCAAACTATTATGCGTCCACATGTAATGGCTGCGAGCAATCGTGTGGAATTTTAATTAAAACGCGCGAGGGTCGCCCAATTAAAATTGATGGTAATCCGGATCATCCTGTGAACAAAGGAAAAATCTGTTCTAAAGGACAGGCGAGCATTCTGAATTTATACAGCCCGGAACGCCTGAAAGACCCGATGCAAAAAATCGGCATTGTTGGTTTCAATACTACGACATGGAACAATATTGATGGCGCTATAACTCTTGCACTGAAATCGGCAGTTGCGAATAAAAAAGAAATTGCAGTTGTAACACATACAATCTCTTCTCCCACAACAAAAAAACTTCTCGATGAATTTATTGCCAAATTTCCGACGGCAAAAATTTATTCGTACGAATTATTTCACAACGGCAATCGCGCATCGGCATGGACAAAATCTACCGGCGGCGATCTGTTTCCATTATTGAAATGGGATAAAGCAAAAGTTATTCTCGCACTCGAATCAGATTTTCTCGGCAACGAAGGCAACGTGATGGAGCAAACAAGAATGTTTGTTCAGAATCGCGATGTGATGAAATCGAAAAATTTTAATCGTTTATACAGCGCAGAAGGAACGATGAGTTCCACTGCGATGAATGCCGATTATCGTCTGCGTGTTCGTCCCGACCAACAATTGGATTTTGTTTTGAGTCTGTTGAATGAAATTGTTATTAAGAAAAAAGTTTCTCGTTTTGCCGATGATGCAAAAGTATCTGCGTTGTTAAACAATTATTCTCTCGAAGAATTTGCATCGAAACATTCGCTTGATAAAAATGCTGTTGAAGTATTAGTAAAAGATTTACTTGAACATCAGGGCAAGGCAATTATTCATGCCGGAAACAGTCTGCCGGAATCAGTTCACGTAGCAGTCAATTTTTTAAATGAAGTTCTTGGTAATACCGTTCTCTATAATAACGAACAATCTGCTGCTGAACATATTGCACTTTCAAACGTACGAGAGTTTGAATCGCTTGTGCAAAAAATGAACAGCAACCAAGTTGAAGTTGTTATTCATTTTGATTCCAACCCTGTGTATCATCTCGCTTCGGATTTAGGATATGCTGAAGCGTTGAAAAAAGTAAAAGTTACGGCAACACTTGCCGAAACAGAAAATGAAACATCGGATGCAAGTTTGTTCACATTGCCGATTCATCATGCGTTTGAATCTTGGAATGACTTCAAAACACGCACCGGCATTGTAAGTTTGCAGCAGCCGGTGATCGCGCCGATGTACAACACGCGTCAAAAAGAAGCGGTGTTGTTACAATGGATGAATGGAAATCCTGATGCATTTACTGAAACTATCTATCATCAATTTTTGATGACGCGATGGGAAAAAGAAGTTTATCCTTCTGCAAAAGCAAAAGTTGATTTCAAAACATTCTGGTATTCGTCACTGCATGATGGTGTTGTAGAATTTGCTGAAAGTCCAAAATCTTCCGGCGGATTTAAAACTGAAGCGTTAGTAAGTGTTGCAACAACGACAACAACATCGAAAAATTTTGTTCTTTTCTTGCATGATAATTATACAGTCGGCGATGGCCGTTTCGCAAGCAATGGTTGGTTGCAGGAAACACCGCATCCCGCTTCAAAAATTGTGTGGGATAATTACGCTGCGCTTTCGCCTGATTCTGCAAAAGAACTTGGCGTGAAGAATGATGATAAAATTGTAGTTGAAGTGAACAATGTGAAACTCACACTTCCTGTTTTTGTGCAGCCGGGTCTTGCTGATAAATTAGTTGCAGTGATGTTGGGGTACGGAAGAACGGCTGCCGGTGTTGTCGGCAGCAACGTTGGTATGAATGCAAATGTGTTCATTTCGAAAAGTGCGAGCGTTTCTCCGTGGCTTTATACAGATGCAAAAGTTTCCAAAACAAGCGGCACGTACACGCTTGTTTCCACACAAGAGCATCATGCGCTTGATGATACATTCCTCAAAGATTTGCATTTCAAACGAGAAATTATTCAAGAAGGAACGGTTGCAGAATATAAAAACGAACCGGATTTTCTTTCGAAGGAACATCACGTACCAACAAGTATTACGCACAATGTTGAATACAACGGCGTGAAGTGGGCGATGTCTATTGATTTGAATAAATGTACAGGTTGCAATGTTTGCACCGCATCGTGTAATGTTGAAAATAATATTCCAGTTGTTGGAAAAGAGCAAGTGAGACTTGGGCGAGAGATGGCGTGGATTCGCATTGATCGTTACTTCTCAGGCACACCGAACACACCGAAAGTCAGCAACCAACCGATGTTATGTCAGCATTGCGACAACGCGCCGTGCGAAAACGTTTGTCCGGTTGTTGCAACATCGCATAGTGCAGACGGTTTAAATCAAATGGTGTACAATCGCTGCGTCGGAACAAAATATTGTTCGAACAATTGTCCGTATAAAGTGCGCCGTTTTAATTTCTACGATTTCCGCGATCAGTTTGCAGATGAATATCAACAGCAAGAGCCGTTGAACATGATGCACAATCCAGAAGTTACAGTTCGTTCGCGCGGTGTGATGGAAAAATGCACGTTCTGCATTCAACGCATCATGGAAGCGCGCCAGCACGCCATCGAAGATAATCGTGAATTAAAAGGAAGCGATGTTGTTACTGCATGTCAACAAGCGTGTCCTTCCGAAGCGATTGTGTTTGGTGATATGAATGATAAAAATTCTCTCATCAGCAAATACCGGACACACGAACTTGGTTACCATGTGTTGGAAGAAATAAATGTTCGTCCGAATGTTACCTACATTGCTAAACTCAGAAATGTTTCAGAAACGGAGAAAGCATAGTGTCGACAACTGTAATTGATTATAGAGTAGAACTTCCGTCGGTCGAAGGTCGCCCGAGTGCGGCTTCGCTTGGTGAATTAATTATTACACCGATTGATTCGTTTCCAACAAAAAGTTGGTGGATTGGTATTTCGATTACCGGCACAATGTTGTTGATTGGCGCACTGAGTCTTGCAATGACACTGTGGAAAGGTGTCGGAATGTGGGGAATTAATCAACCGGTGGCGTGGGGCTTTGATGTTGTGAATTTCGTATTCTGGATTGGTATTGGTCATGCAGGCACTTTGATTTCAGCAATTCTTTTTTTACTGCGCCAAAAATGGCGGACAGGTATTGCGCGCTTCGCTGAAGCAATGACACTCTTTGCCGTTATTTGTGCTACGATGTTTGTGTTGTTTCACACCGGTCGTCCGTGGCTTGCAGCGGTATGGTTGCTGCCGTACCCGAATCAACATGGTGTGTGGGTGAACTTCACATCGCCGTTGTTGTGGGATGTGTTTGCAGTGTCAACATACTTTACGGTGTCGCTCGTGTTTTGGTATATCGGATTGGTTCCGGATTTTGCTGCACTGCGCGATCGCACCACGAATACAATAAAAAAAATTATTTATTCCATTTTCAGCTTGGGATGGCGCCATAGCAATCGTCACTGGTCGCATTACGAAAAAGCATATCTCATTCTTGCCGGATTTTCAACGCCGCTTGTTCTTTCGGTACACACAATCGTGTCGTACGATTTTGCCGTGTCTGTTATTCCGGGATGGCACACGACAATTTTTCCGCCATACTTTGTAGCCGGTGCGGTATTCTCCGGCTTTGCAATGGTGCAAAATGTTCTTATTGTTACGAGAAGAGTATTTAAATTCGAACGTATCATCACACTCGATCACCTCGAAAAGATGAACAAGATTATGTTGGTTACCGGCAGCATGGTTGGATATGCGTATATGATGGAATTTTTCACTGCATGGTACAGCGGCAATCCGCTCGAACAATTTGTTTTCGTGAACCGCGCAATGGGACCGTATGCATGGGCATACTGGACGATGGTATCGTGCAACGTAATCTTCCCGCAATTATTCTGGATTAAAAAAATCCGCACATCAATTGTTCCCATGTTCATCATCGGAGTGTTAGTGAACGTCGGTATGTGGTTCGAACGATTTGTTATCGTGGTAACATCGCTCAGTAGAGATTTTCTACCTTCGAGCTGGGGCTACTATGTTCCTTCAATTATAGATATTGGTTTGTTTGTCGGAAGTTTTGGTTTGTTCTTTACGTTGGTGTTACTATATGTTCGGGTGTTACCGGTTATTTCAATTTCTGAAATTAAAGCTGTGGTTGAAGGCGCTCAACCTTCACATCAGGGCATCTCTAAAAACTAGTCCCGAAGGGATCCTTCGGGATTACGAAACCTTCAAGGTTTTTATTTTTGTGATGTACATAAAATTTTAACATCACAAAATTTAATCAAGATAAACCTTGAAGGTTTTTAGAGATGCCCATCATTAAGTTACGGAACGTTCCATGGAGAAAAAAAATCTTTATTCAGTATCGGCGTTGTTTCACACAGCGGATGATATTATTCACGCAGCGAAAGCTGTGCGCGATGCGGGCTATACAAAATTCGATGTGAACTCGCCGTATCCCGTGCACGGCATGGATGATGCGATGGGGTTGAAACAGTCGAAGCTCGGTTTCGTTACCTTGTTTGCAGGATTTGCCGGTGCGCTTGGTTTATTTCTTTTTGTTGTGTGGGTAACGGCGATTGATTATCCGAATGTGATCGGCGGGAAGCCGTTCTTTTCCTGGCCTGCGTTTGTGCCCGTTACGTTTGAAGCAACAGTACTTACGGCAGTGCTTACCACCATCGGTGCGTTGATTGTGTTCTTCTTCAAATTTCCGAACAACAGTCATCCGATTCACGACACATCGTACATGAAAGCAGTCTCGTCCGATAAATTCGGTCTCTATATTAAAGCAAGCGATCCGTTGTTCGATGAAAAGAAAATAAAGGAATTTTTGAAATCGTTGCACGGCGACAATATCGCTTCCATTTACTATGATGAAGAAGAAATAAATTACTCGCCGTCAATTTTTGAACCAAAGTTTCTTCTTCTGTTGTTGGTGGTTGCAGTGATGACATCAGGCGGAACATATTTTACATTAAACAAATTAATGTACATTGCACCGTTCGATTGGATGATGAATCAGAATAAATTTAAACCGCAAGCAACCACAACACAATTTGCTGATGGAAGAGCAATGCGTCCGCTTGTTGAAGGAACTATTGCGCGTGGTTTTCTTCCATATCCATATAAAGGAAATCCGGATGCTGCCGGAAAATATTTAGTCAATCCATTGCTGCCGACGAAAGAAACATTGGAAACAGGAAAGAAAAAATTTCTCACATTCTGCTCGCCATGCCATGGTAATTTTGGAAGCGGCGACAGCCGGTTGAATGGACAATTTCCGAATCCGCCGACATTGCATTCCGATAAAGTGCGCAACTGGCCCGATGGAAATATTTTCCATGTTATTACCGAAGGGCAAAATATTATGCCGTCGTACACAACACAAGTTTCTCGCGAAGAGCGATGGGCAATTGTGCAGTATGTCCGCGCATTGCAACGCTCGCACTATGCAAAGGAGTCTGACGTACAATGAGTGAAACAACACCAGTAGTGTATTTGAAAAAACCATTGCCGCCGCGTTTTATACAATTTGGCTGGGCTGCAACAAGCATCGGATTGATTCTCGTTCTTGCCGCATACGCAGTTGATCACACGCGTGCTTCCTATAATAATATTATCGGATTAACATTGCTTGCCGGTATTTCGGTCGGCGCATTGCTGCTTGTTGCATTGGAATATTTAGCAGGCGCTGTGTGGTCAACACCATTTCGCCGCGTGATGGAATTTGTTGCGGCTGCAACACCGCTCGTCATCCTTTTTGCGCTTCCGTTATTTTTTGATCTGCACAATCTTTATCACTGGACAAATGCCGCAATAGTACAGAGCGATACTATTCTGCGAAACAAAACTCCATATCTCAATGTGAATTTTTTTATGATTCGGTTCGCTGTGTTTGTCGGATTGTGGCTGTTGTTTAATTTCTTCTTATCGAAAAATTCGAAGAAGCAAGACGCCACAAAAGATCAAAAACTTACGACGGCAAATATCCGCTGGTCAACACTCTTTGTTCCAGTCTTTGCTCTTTCGATGACGTTCTTTGGCATTGATTGGGTGATGAGTTTGGAAGCGCATTGGTTTTCAACAATATTTGGTGTCTACTTTTTCATCGGTTCGGTATTGACTGCGCTTGCAGTTGCAACATTCCTTATCGTAACATTAAACGAATCTGGATATTTTGTCGCTGGGCTTGGAAAAGATCACTACTACAGTCTTGGTGCGCTCATTTTTGCATTCACAAATTTTTGGGCATACATCGCATTCAGTCAATTTATGTTAACATGGTATGCAAATGTTCCGGAAGAAACATTTTGGTTTATCGCTCGCTGGCATAACGGATGGCAGTATGCGTCGGTGTTATTAATTATTGTGAAATTTGCAGTACCGTACGGAGTGTTGCTTTCACAGCCATCAAAAAAAGATCCGGCAAAATTGAAATTTATCGGTGCGTGGATGGTTGGCGCACAGTTTTTCGATTTGTATTGGCTCGTGATGCCGTCGTACAGTAAAAGTTTCGTGTTCGGTTGGATGGAGTTAGGATTTCCTCTCCTTGTTGTTGGTCTTATTGCTCTCGTGTTCGCTGCGAAATATAACAACAACAATCTTGTGCCAATCGGCGATCCCAAATTACAACGTGGAATTAATTTCCATTTATGAGTTTGTTCTAAAAAGATCGATTTTCAATTTTTGTGTATCGAATTCAATTCAAATTAGGCAATTATTTTTGCAAAAATACCTTCTTAGAGTGGACTCATTTATTTATAATACAATAATTTACTGTTGTAGAGACTACAGGAATGAATAAAATATTGAGAATATTCGTGTTGTTTATTATTGTTTTTGATTTCAATAGTTGTAAAAAATCTCCAACAGATTCCGACACCGATATCCAATACAAATATTATGAAGGAGAACAGTTACCCAATACTGAAATCTTTGTTCCGATGGGAAAGTTTTACGGAGTACCTGCTCGGCCTATTGTAAGCCCTGATGGTCTAAGCATAGCGTATTATAAAATTTACACTCCGCGAGATAGTTTCGGATTATATTTAAAAAATCTGTTGACAAGTGAAGAACGTTTTTTGGTTAAAGATGGTGTATCTCCAGATTGGTCGCCTGATGGTGAATGGATAGCATTCGGTATTTATCCTCAGATTTACAAAATCAAAATCAATGGAGACAGCATTATTCAATTAACAACAGGGGAAGGGAGTTTTGAGCCGGTATGGAGCCCCGATGGAAAGTACTTGTGCTATGGCGGTAATACTGCGTATAACATTGTTAGTAGTGACGGAAAAGAAAGGAAAAAAGTTGGCGATCAATATTTTGGCGCACCCTCCGATTGGCATCCGAGTGGTACAAAACTGTTGGGTATTCGTGGTTACTCTTCGACATCAATATGGACACAGTTCCCCATCTTTAATTTAGTTACAAATACGACAGAAAGAATTTTAGATGCCGCCAAAGGATACGCTAACGGAGTTGCTTATTATTCGTCTGATGGAAATCGTATTGTATTTGCGAACGAGAAAGGGATTTGGGTGATGAACAGTGATGGAACAGCTTTAAAACGCATTCTCCCAAACGACCTTAGCCCAGATCGTTTTCCTGATTACAAAGGTGGTATTAAATTATTGCTTGGAAGTGCATCGTGGTATCCAGACGGAAAACACTTGATCTATACTCATTTTAAGGTAACAAGATATACAATACATAGTCTTGATGACATAACACCTGAACCTTTAGTGAAAGTTGAAGGATATATGTCCTTTTACAAAGTAAATGTTGATAGTGCAATTGCAATTTCAAATTTACCGTAAAAATTACGGTGAATAATATAACAAAAAACAAAAGAAAGGGTATTTGCTATGACAACCGTATTCAAAAATAAAAGCATCTATTTGCTGTTGGCTGTTATTTTCACAGCAGCAAACTCCCAAAACATTCAACGCTTGGATGTAAACGGTAATCCGATTATTTCCGACAATAGTCATAAGTCGGAGTATGTGGCCGGGGAGTTGCTCATAAAATTTAAGAACGGTGAATTAGATAGTTTGCAATTAGAAAGTGATGTATTGATTTTTGAAGGCACGCAATTAACAAAACGAGCGGCTGTAAAAAATAAACTTGTTGATAAATTGAAAATAAAAAATGCTTTGCGAGGTACCGATCAGTTTGAATTAAGACGCACTATTTCTCATTTGCGTCCTCATCATAAAAATTCTCTTACGCGTTCAGGGAAAAGTATTCCTATACCCGACCTTTACAATTTAATGGTAATGAAAGTTTCTGAGACGGCTGATATTCCAAAATTATGCGAAGAATTATCGGCTCTTGAGGGAGTTGAGTATGCTGAACCGAATTATCTCATCAAATTGGATGATACACCTGCAAACGATACACACTATGCAAGTAAACAGCTGAGTCTCGAACAGTCCAATGATATTGATATTGACGTTGCAAGAGCTTGGGATTTTTCTGTCGGTTCTCCTTCTGTGAAAGTTGGAGTTATTGATAATGGTATTGATTATCATAATGTTGATTTAGGAAACGGTTCGTTTGGGATTCCCGGTGCAAAGGTGAGAGGCGGTTGGGATTATATTAATAATGATGCAGATCCGGATTATACCGAGGATACGTCTTACAGTCATGGAACTGAGGTTGCTGGTATAATTGGATCACTGAGAAATAATTCTCAAGGAGTAGCTGGAATTGCAGGCGGAGACGGTAACGGAAATATTGGCGTACAATTATATGCTTTTAAAGTTGGTCCTGTTGCTTGCACAAATGGATCGCTATCATGTCTTAATACCGCTAAAATAATTGACGCTATTGTTGAAGCATCTGTGTCGAGCCCAGGATTTGGATATGGCTGTCACATCCTTAACAATAGTTACGGTTCAACTAATTATAATGCATCAATGCATTCAGCGGTGGCGGTAGCCGCACTAAATAATGTTGTTTTTGTTGCTGCAAAAGGAAACGACGGTTCGACTTCACCTCATTATCCTTCCGATTATGACAATCCTTGGGTGATTGCTGTTGGCGCGACAGGTATCTATGATACTCGTGTCGGTCAAATAGTTACCGAAGATGGATATTCCTCAAACTATGGCGGGGGTATTGATGTTGCAGCACCTGGGGTAAGAAGTTTGGTTTATACAACTACGGTTAATGAAGCTGCATTCCCATACGCTCAATTCAACGGAACATCTGCTGCAACTCCGCATGTTGCTGGACTCGCATCGTTAATAAAATCGTCGAGTATCATTAGTTTACACGCGGAAGATGTTCAAGGAATTATTCGTGCTTCCGCCGATAAAGTTCGTCCAGATATTTATACATATGATGCAAACGGCTGGAATACAAATGTTGGTTATGGTCGCATTAATGCAGGAAGAGCATTAGAAATTGTAAATGGATATAATGGCTGGGCTTTAACGCAAGATTTTACATTCAGTGGTTCCTCCGTTGGAAATACAGATCCATATACTGCGGTTTTACCTTTAATAAACGGTATTCTTCAAACTTATATTGTGAAACGGTACGATGTAAGAAAAACTATTTCTTTACCTGTGCATCAACAAACGTACGTGTGGGGAAGAGGTGCAAACGAGTCAAACAACGGATGGTCTGCGTCAAATCCAAATTTTTTGGTAGGATTTTGCGATGTTGCATCATCTACTCCATTGAGTGCTCAATTACGTTCGTATGTCTATCAAATTTGGTATGAGGATGGAACATATGTCGGTTGGTTTCCTTGCCAACCAAGTGAAGTAAGTTTTTCCTATACAATTCTTGGCAGACCACCTGTTGTAAATATAAATTCTTCCGGATATGTAAATCTTACATGGGACGCGTTCCCTTCTTCCGCGTTGCAATTCTATGAAATTTGGAGAAATGTAAATAATTGGGGTTGGAGTCTTATTGCAACAACCACTAACCCATCATATGTTGATAATCAATTTCAAATTACTAGACCACGCTTTGCTACTGATGGCGCGCAATATCGTATTCGGACTAAAGCAACAAATAATGCATATTCATCATATAGCAATATTGTTTCCACTCAGGGTATTTCGTACTTTCAACAAAAAATATCTTTACCGTTACAAGAATTACCAAAAGAATTTTCTTTGTTACAAAACTATCCGAATCCGTTCAATCCTACAACGACAATTCGGTATGCTGTCAAGGAAGCAAATTTTGTCTCACTTACACTTTACAACATGCTTGGACAAGAAGTTGCTCAACTCGTGAATGAAAATAAAAATCCGGGTTATTATAGTGTAGATTTAAACGCTTCTAATCTTTCAAGTGGTGTATATTTGTATAAACTCGTTTCCGGAAACAATGTTGCATTGAAGAAGATGATCTTGACAAAATAGTGCCAAATGATAAAGGTGTTTAAAGAATGCAACTCAAAGATGAAATAGATTTCAATGAAGTGCTGAAACAGCCGATTCGTTTGTTCGGAATAATTTTTCCGTATTTCCTTGCGGTGTGTGTTGCCATCGGAATCTACTACGTGAAAAATATCAACAACGTTTCACGCACAAGCATTGCGCCGGTTATTATTCTTGATTCAACTTCATTCGTAAAAGATATTCCGATGGTACGCAGCAGTGTCATTCTGCCGGTTGATGTGATGAAAGCGGGAAAGACATCGAAAGAATTGGTTGATAAAGGTGCGGCGCTGTTCAAAGCAAATTGCGTTTCGTGCCATGGCAACAATGGAATGGGTGATGGACCAACGTCGCTCACTTTAAATCCGAAGCCGCGTAATTTTCATGCGAAAGATGGATGGACAAACGGAAGAAAAATTTCGCAGATGTATAAAACGCTGCAAGAAGGAATTGTGAAGAACGGCATGGCATCGTACAACTATATGCCGGCGGAAGATCGTTTCGCGTTACTTCATTTTGTGCGAACATTTGCCGCCGATTTTCCTGTTGATAGCGCGGCAGAATTGATGGAATTAGAAAAGACATATCAGCTTTCAAAAGGCTCTGTAACATCGGCACAAATTCCGGTGAAACTTGCGATGCAAAAGATTGCGCAAGAAGTACAGCCGGCAGTTGAGAGCATTGGAAAGAAAATAAGTGCCGTAACGAACGGCGCACCCGAACGCGGCGAGCAAATCTTTGTTCGTGTCGCGCGCGATCAGAAAAAAGTGTTTGCATCAATTCTTTCTCCTATTGTGCGCGGAAAAAATATTGATGAGTTCGTGAAAATAGTTTCATCGGATCCGTTGAATATCGGCTTCAAAGCAGAAGTGCTGCGTTTGAATGCGGAAGAATGGAATGCGTTGTATGCGTATCTTTCAAAAGTTGGTGCATAAGTGAAAAGATTTCTTCAATATTTTCTTATTATTTTTTTGGCGGTGAGTGTTCGTTCATTGGCGCTTGCTGAAGAACAAAAGAAACCTGTTGAAATTGGTATTGATGAAAAACTCGGCAATCAACTTCCGCTTGAAACAGAGTTCTTCAATGAAAAGGGATATCTTGTTTCGCTGAAAGAGATCATTACAAAGCCGACAATTATTGTCTTCGTCTATTATAAGTGCCCCGGCATTTGCAGTCCTATCTTAACGGAGTTGACGACAATCGTCAATCACATGGATATGGAAATTGGGAAAGAGTATCAGATTGTAACACTGAGTTTTGACAACACGGAAAAATTTGATTTGGCTGCGGCAAAAAAAGAAAATTATTTTTCACTGTTGAACAAAACTATTCCCGAACAATCGTGGATATTTTTAACAGGTGACAGCGCAAGTATCCGTAAAGTTACCAATGCTGCCGGGTTTATGTTCAAAAAAGAAGGAAACGATTTTATTCATGCAGGCACAATCACCGTATTGTCTCCTGAAGGAAAAATTGCCCGCTACTTGTATGGCACACAGTATCTTCCGTTTGATGTGAAGATGGCAATTGTTGAAGCGAGCGAAGGACGAACCGGTCCGACTATAAATAAATTGCTGAGGTATTGTTTTAGTTACAGCCCTGAAGGCAGAAAATATGTTTTAAATGTAACGCAAATTTCCGGTGCTATCATTTTATTGTTTGCCGGTGTTTTCGTAATTTTTCTCACAATGAAATCTAAAAAAAATAACAACGCGAGGTAAGTATCATGTCAAATCCTGCGGTTGCAACCGCGTATAGTGAACCGGATTTTTTACACGTTAAAACCAAACATTCCGGAATTTGGTCGTGGTTGCTTACAAGTGATCACAAGAGAATCGGGTTGATGTATTTGGCAACCATGATGCTGTTTTTTGTTGTTGCTGTCGTCTTCGGATTTTTAATTCGTTTAGAATTAATTGCGCCCGGCAAAACAATTATGGAGGCGCAGACATACAATCAATTATTTACATTGCACGGCGTCATCATGATTTTCTTGTTTGTCATTCCCGGTTTGCCTGCAGTGTTTGGTAACTTTATGCTGCCGATTATGATTGGTGCGAAGGATGTTATTTTCCCGCGAATAAATTTGCTCTCATGGTACTTGTTTATCGTTGGCGGAGTGGTTGCTGCAATATCAATGTTTCTTCCGGGCGGTTCTGCTGATACGGGATGGATGTTTTATGTTCCCTACAGCGTGCGCACGACAACAAATGTTTTGCCTGCACTGATGGGTGCATTCCTCATCGGATTTTCTTCTATCTTAACAGGATTAAATTTTATTACAACCATTCACCGCATGCGCGCGCCAGGGATGACCTGGTTTCGTATGCCGTTGTTTATCTGGTCGTTATACGCAACAGGTTGGGTTCAAATTTTAGCAACACCAATTATCGGAATTACAGTGTTGCTTGTTGGTATTGAACGTCTGTTCGGCGTCGGAATTTTTGATCCTTCATTGGGCGGCGATCCGATTTTATATCAACATTTGTTTTGGATTTATTCTCATCCTGCAGTGTACATCATGATACTTCCTGCAATGGGTGTTGTGTCAGAAATTATTCCGACGTTCGCACGCCGCACAATTTTTGGTTACAAGTTTATTGCATTTTCAAGTTTAGCGATTGCATTGTTCGGTTCGTTGGTGTGGGCGCATCACATGTTCACCGTCGGATTAAGTGATACGGCGATGTTCGTCTTCTCGTTCCTGACTTTTTTGGTGGCGATACCGAGCGCGATTAAAGTCTTCAACTGGGTATCAACAATGTACAAAGGTTCCATCGAACCGGAAGTTCCATTTCTTTACGTGGTATCGTTCATCTTCCAGTTTTCTATCGGTGGATTTACCGGTTTAATGCTTGGCGCGTTAACCACAAACATTCATTTGCAAGACACATCGTTTGTTGTTGCACATTTTCATTATGTGATGTTCGGTTCAACCGGATTCGGAATTTTTGCCGCAATGCATTATTGGTTTCCAAAGATGTTCGGGCGCATGTATAATAAAAAGAGAGCCGTCTGGGGATGGGTTATTACGACAATCGGATTTAACGCGCTTTATTTTCCAATGTTCATCATAGGATATTTAGGAATGCCGCGACGGTATTATGATTACTTGCCGCAATTCCAACCGTACCATGTTGCATCAACAATTGGTTCGTGGATTTTAGTGATTGGTTTAACAATGATGTTTTGGAATTTAATTGCAGGAATTCGCCGCGGTCCGAAAGTTGGAATGGATGTGTGGGGAACAGGTACTACACTCGAGTGGAAAGTGCCATCGCCGCCGCCAATGGAAAACTTTGATGAAATTCCAATCATCACAACAGAAGCATACGATTATTCTCGTTACGAAGCTGCAACGGAGGTCAAGTGAGTTCTACAGACACATCAGTAACGCAAGTGCATCATGTCCATCGAGATGATTACGGCTCTCGCATGGGAATGTGGTTGTTTTTGTTTACTGAATTAATTTTGTTCGGCGGTCTGTTTATTATTTACGCTGTGTATCGTTTTACACATCAACAAGAATTTCATCTCGCTGCACAGGAGTTAAATACATCGGTCGGTTTACTCAACACCATTATTTTGTTGACGAGTTCGATGACGATGGCAATGTCAATTACAGCAATTCAAAAAAATAATAAAAAACTTTCGTTGGTGTTAGTCGCCACAACCATACTGTTTGCATTCGCCTTTATGGTGAATAAATATTTTGAGTGGGGTGCAAAATTTCATCACGGAATTTTTCCCGGTTCGAAAGAATTAGTTTCTCGTCCCGATGGTGAAATTCTTTATTTCGGATTATACTTTGTAATGACAGGATTGCATGCACTGCACGTTATCATCGGTGTCATTATTTTGTCGTTCAATGTTGTTTTCATTGTGAGAAATCATATTACGAGCACATCGTTTGTGAAATTGGAAAATGCAGGGTTGTATTGGCACTTGGTTGACTTGATTTGGATTTTCTTATTTCCGCTCTTCTATCTTATTCATTAAAAAATTTGTTGAGGAACGCAATGCACGAAGCACATCACGAAGAACACCAGCACATAGTAGGGTATGGCACATACATTTTTATTTGGTTAGGATTGCTGGCATTCACCGGCATTACTGTTTCCGCTGCAGGAATTGATTTAGGAAATTGGACCATTGTGCTGGCACTTGTCATCGCATCCATTAAAAGTGCATTAGTGCTCAATGTATTTATGCATTTGAAGTTTGAAGATAAGGTCTTCAAACTGTTCGTGCTTACTGCCGGCATTACGTTTTTTATATTTATTTCGATGACATTCTTTGATTATTCTTTTGTGAGGTAAAAACTAATGTTTACAGGTGCTTCGAATTTTACGAACGATGTTGACGCGCTCTTTGTGTATATAGTTGTGTTGTCGCTTATTGTCCTCATCGGCATTACAGTGGCAATGGTCTATTTTGTTTTTCGCTACAATCGAAAGAAGAATCCTGTTCCAGAAAATATTCATGGCAATATAACACTAGAAATATTATGGACAGCTATTCCATTACTTCTTTTCATGTCCATGTTTTATTTCGGATGGGAAGGATATCTTGATATGCGTGCAATTCCTGCCGATGCAATGCCGATTACAGTAACTGCGCGCATGTGGCAATGGACGTTTGAATATACCAACGGTGTACACACTGATACGCTGTATGTTCCGGTCAGCAAACCTATACGTGTTGATTTACATTCGATGGATGTTAACCACGCATTTTTTATTCCGGCGTTCCGTGTAAAAAAAGATGTATTCTATAATAAGAACAACAACGCATGGTTTCGTTCCGATAAAGTAGGGCGGTATGATATTGTCTGTGCAGAATACTGCGGATTGAAACACTCCGGTATGTACACAAAAATTGTTGTGATGGAACAAAAAGAATATGATGCGTGGTTTGCATCAGCATCAAAAAAAGCAGGCAAGTCGGTTGTGCCTGATTCGATAGCAGCTAAGTAAAAGTATTTCTTAGTAACTGCTCAGCGAAAACAACCCCACCCTTTATCCCTCCCCTTTTAGGGGAGGGAATTT
>CAYHZL010000033.1:0-23588 GCA_964361075.1 uncultured Chitinophagaceae bacterium | reverse complement strand
ATGATTTATTTTTAAAGCGGCTTGCCGAAATAATCTAAACCTATTGGTAACTACTCACCAAAAAAAATTAAGCCACAGAGAACACAGAGAAATATCTCAATATCTTTAATTTGAGATTCTTCTGGCGAAGCCATCCCTTTGGGAGAATTTCATCAATCAGTCTCTTTTGTTCAAAGTTAAGCAGCGGCAATAATTTTTTCAGTTTAAGCATCCATAAAGTTCTCTGTGGTTTCTCCGTCTGCGGCGGACAAGTGTGGCAAAAAATTGTATTTGGTCAAGTTTCTAATTGCATATTCAACCCGCCGCGGCGGGCTGTGTGGTTACTAAAAATCAATATAAAATCCAAGAGTCCCCATCGAAGTGTATTTGGAATAAAACTGTCCTTCTTCACTTAAGCCTGTGCGGTAATTAATTGCAAGACGGTAGGTTAAATTATTTTCCCCTGTTCTTTTTATTCCGAGCTGGTAATTTTGCGTCGTTGCAAAATTTGATTCTTGTCTTAATTTAATATCGCAGGCAAGATATCCAAAAATTTGTTTCCACAATTGAGTGTTGCCCCCGTCAAAACCAATTTCAAAAAGCCATGGTTTATTCAAATATTTATCTGCCACAAAAGTATAGGAATAATATACGCCGGCATACATAAATCCGCGTAACGCTGTACTTTGTTGAATGATGAATGCCTGCCAATAATCCCGGATATAGAGGAAAGATTTTTTGTACTGCAAATTTTCATATTCGTTGTCACTAAGATGGTGACTGGTATGTCCCGGACCAATGCGCAACACTGTGTGCGGTGAAAACGGAATATCAAGAACAAAGAAATCCACGACATAATCCGTTGTTACAAGGTTTGCACGTTCCATCGGATTGAGTTGAATGTACGATGAAGCTGCTGCAGAAAAATATGCATCGAAAGAAGAATATGAAATCTTTATCATCGGAATTTGTCCGCCCAAACTTGCAATAACATTGTATGAGTCAAAAATTTGTGCGATTGAAAAACGATGCGCAGTGCCGTTTCCGGAAAAGACAGGCAGAAGATTTTGTTTCGGAAAAAGAGACAATGAAAACGATTCGGAGAACACAATGCTGCGTACAAAAAAAAGAAATATGAGCGATACAAATATTTTTTGCTTACTGTCACGCTGTACGTGATGGCGTACAGCGCCATTGGTAAGAATGCTCTTTCGTGTTTTCATTTGCCTTCGTTTTCCGAGTTTTGTACATTGTAAAAGAAAAAATGATCCGGTAGCTCAATTGGATAGAGCAACAGCCTTCTAAGCTGTAGGTTCCGCGTAAAATCCTAACAAATATACAAATTTTCTTCAATTAGTTACCTTTGTAGTTACCATTTGCCTCAGAAATGAGGCTTCCATGTTCCTCTCAAAATCTTCTTCCGGTATTTATTACCTTTGGTTTTCCATTGACGGCAAAAAGCAAAAAGTTTCTACTCGTTCAAAATTCAAAGCCGATGCACTAAAGTTTCTGCAAACATTCAAAACCGATGAACACAAAAAGCGAATTGAAACGAAAACAGTTTTGCTTCAATCATTCACAACGGATTTTCTTTTGTTTGCCGATGGAAATTTTTCTAAAGGAACGGTAAATATTTACCGTGCTTCACTCAATAAACTTCTTTCCATTATCGGTAATATTCCGATTGCCTCAATTACTCCACAGCACTTTGATATATTTAAAACTGAACGCCTAAAAACAATATCACCGGTAACCGTGAACATAGAACTCCGAACGCTCAGGGCTTCACTCAATACGGCTTTACGCTGGGGCTTATTACAAAGCAATCCTTTTACAAAGCAGAAACTTGTTTCCGTGCCGGAAGCATCACCGATATTTTTCAGCAAAGCAGATTTTCAAACATTACTCAATACGATTAAAGAGGGCTGGCTAAAAGAAATAGTTGTGTTTGCTACTCTCACAGGGTTACGGCGTGGCGAAATTGTAAACTTGCATTGGAGCGATGTTGACCTTCCACGTAAAACAATTACCGTGCAATCTTCACCAACATTTAAAACCAAAAACGGCAAGAAAAGAATTGTTCCGTTGAATGATACTGCTTTGTACATTCTGAAAAGTAAGGCAAATAAAACTATGCCAGAAATTGTATTTTCTTTGAATGAAAAGCCGATATTTCCTGAATGGCTTTCTCACAAATTCAAATACTATGTGTACGAGTGTAAATTCCGTGAAGATAGGTTGCATTTTCATTCATTAAGGCATACATTTGCTTCGTGGTTAGTACAGGACGGAGTTTCAATTTACGCAGTGAAGGAATTACTCGGACACTCCGACGTAAAAACTACTCAGGTATATTCTCACCTTCAACCTGAGCAATTGCACAACGAAGTAAACAGATTACAAATTTCAATGAATTGATTAAGTTGCTTTAGCATTACACAAATGCTAAATTTGATAAAAACAAAAGGACTTATTATGAAACTTACAGCCGTTTTTCAAAAAGTTGCTGAAGGATATATTGGTTTTGTAGAAGAAGTACCCGGAGCTAATACGCAAGGTGCAACGCTGGAAGAAACACGGGGAAATTTACATGAAGCACTTGCGATGGTGCTGGAAGCGAACCGTTTACTTTCGGAAGAAACCTTGCCAAAAGAAAATATTGTTAAAGAAGAAATTGCCTTTGCATGAAACGAAAAGAATTGATGAGGCATTTAAAACAACATGGCTGTGAGTTATTGCGTGAAGGCGGTAACCACACAATTTATGTGAACCGGATAAAAAGAAAATCTTCCTCTGTTCCACGACATAATGAGATAAACGATTTTCTTGCGAAGAAAATTTGTAAGGATTTAGAAATACCGATTAAATAATACAGATTTATTTGGATAGCAACACAGGACACTCGGACGTATAAACTACTCAGGTATATTCTCACCTTCAACCTGAGCAATTGCACAACGAAGTAAACAGATTACAAATTTCTTTGAATTAAAAATGTTACTGTAAATAGGTACACGTTAAACGTAGCTTAATAGTTATAGATACTTTGCTCTTGTAATATTACATGGGGGTGGGGTATCAAATTAAATAAGGGTATGCCTCAAATTCTAAATATCATATCTACAAAATTTTTGAGGGATGTATAGACGGCAAGAGCCACTCCATACCGTTGATTCTCGCACATATAAAAAGTATCTTCAACAAGTCTTGCAGAAGGCTATTTCCTACGGGTATATATTAATAATTTATCTCCTCAAAATGTCATCTCCAAAAATTCTTGATAACTCATTAGAGAAATTTACACTCAAAAATTTTCTTCAATCTCATTTGGAATCTGGCACTTTCACACAGATTTCAATTGCGACAGGTTATTGGGATTTACCCGCAATGCTTGAATTACTTCCATCATTGAAATTATTCTTTGAATCTTCACAGAAAAATAATCTACGATTGCTAATTGGAGAAGAACCGCGTGTACGTGCAAACCAAATAGATTCTGCTTTTCCAGAAAAATATCTACAAGAGGATTTACGTGATTTACCTCTTACCCCTGAATTTCAAGAAGTAGTTGGTTTCTTGGTGCATTATCTTGATGTAAAACAGATTCAAATCAAATTATATAAGCGCAGTTTTCTTCATGCAAAATGCTACATTCTTGGAAGCGAAGAAGAAAATGCAATTGGAATTATCGGAAGTTCTAATTTTACTCGTAATGGATTACTTGGAAATACTGAATTAAATGATGTTGAATATGACCATCGTATTGTGAATTATCTTCCTAAAGGACAAGAACAAGATGCAAGCCATCGAAGTTGGTTTGAAAAAGTGTGGAATGATGAACTCACTGAAAATTGGAATCAACAATTTAGTATAGATGTTCTTGGACTCAGTAAGTTCGGCAGTATTACCTACTCTCCGTACGAAATGTATATCCGAACTTTATACGAAATTTATGGCGAAGATATTGAGATTGAA
This sequence comes from uncultured Chitinophagaceae bacterium, assembly GCA_964361075.1. Lineage (GTDB taxonomy): Bacteria > Bacteroidota > Ignavibacteria > UBA10030 > UBA8401 > CAYHZL01. The sequence continues at coordinate 19,634 of CAYHZL010000033.1, read as the reverse complement.
GAAAAATTAAAACTTGAAGAAGGGTTTGAAACACGAGTAAGTCTTACGGTATTTCAAGAAGAAAGCGTTCGCAAAGTTCTTGCTCGGCTTTACAATCATAAAATAGGAATGTGTTTACTTGGCGACAGCGTTGGTTTGGGAAAATCATTCATAGCAAAAAAAGTAATTGAAGAATTTGGTTATTTCAAACGACAAAATGTTCTTGTAGTTTGTCCTGCTTCGCTTCGTAATGATTGGGAACAACACCTCAAAGATATTACTGTCAACGCTCCGGTACTTTCAATTACAGAATTTTCACAGGACGATATATTTCATGGACGGATTAAAGAAGAATTGCTACAAAGAAAAAAAACCTCAAAGCATGAAAATGCAATTGAGTTGCTCGTAATAGATGAAAGTCATAATCTAAAAACAAGGGGAAGTAATTCATTTCAGAATCTTCTTTCAATCATTACAGACAAGCGATTTTGCATTGAGATTCCTAAAGTATTAATGCTCTCCGCAACACCAGTAAATAACGGCATTAAAGACCTTGCAAACCAAATTCTTCTTGCAAAGGGTGGTATAGATGGATTCTTTACTCCATTGGGTATTCCAAGTGTGATAACATTATTCACAAATACTCAGCGAGAATTTATCAAAACAGAATCCGAAAGTGTATTCGAAAATCTTTATCCAATTCTAAATAAAATAATGGTGAAACGAACAAAGCATCAAGTGAAGAAGGATTTCCCCGATGCGTTGCTGGAAGGTAAACCAATTATCTTCCCAGATGAAAAATTGGAAAATGTTCTGTATGAACTTGACAGCAAAGAGATTCGTAAAAGTATCAGTCAACAGATAGCCAAATTGGAAAAATCGAACTTTCCTTTGTTCTATCAGTTTACGCACGAAATATCTGATGAAGAAGAAGCGCAGGAAGAAAAACAAGGCATCATTGATTTCTTTCAGTTTGTTGAAAAGAATCCGAAAAAGAAAATCAATCAGACTGAGTACGAATCCGTTTTCCATTTTATAGATACGGCAATCAAACGTCTCAAACTTATTCCGTATAGTTATCTTACTGAGAAAAAAGTAAAATCTGAAGAGGAAGAAGCACAAGCAAGCGCACGAAAAAGTCTTACAGGTATAATGAAAGTAACGATGTTCAAATCGTTCGATTCTTCTATCTTTACTTTCAAAAAACGTATTGATAAATATGAGCGATACCTTTCTACATTTGAAGATTTATTCTTTAACCATCAACGAATTGTAAAGCCCGCTATCATACAAAAAGCGATGGTGCGACAGCAAGATGAACCGGACGAAGAGTTGATGGATTTAATCTTTGAGGAAATAGATAAGTTTGTTGAACGTGAGAACGAGAAGAAATCGGATAATGCTCGCTATCAATTGCAATCTGCATATACTGAGATTGACCTTAAAGATTACAATACCGAACGAATTAAAAAATTCATTCAACAAGACAAAGATATTATTGCTCTCGTAAAAATTGTTCTTACCGAAATAAAAGATGATACCAAATTAAAAATGTTGAAAGATGTTTTGCGGAAACTCAAAGGAAAGAAAGTTCTCATCTTTTCTTATTTCGCAACTACGGTAGATTATTTAGGCGAGAACTTGGATGCTACATTTTTATCGGAAATTGGATTACACAAAGAACAATCTACATTTCTAAAAAGTAAAAACGGAAAACAAAAACAAGAATTTGTTCATCGGTTCTCACCGAAAGCACAAAAGCAAACTGTTGTTGATGGTAAAGTAAACGGCAAACCAGAATTACAATTACTTTGCAGTACGGATGTTCTAAGCGAAGGTCAAAACTTGCAGGATTGCGGAATCATTATCAATTATGATTTGCATTGGAATCCCGTGAAAATGATTCAACGCAACGGACGTATCAATCGTCTTGGTTCAGAATTTCAAACTGTCTTGATTCACAATTTTCAACCAGAAGACCAGTTGGATAAATATTTGAAGTTAATGAAGAAACTTCAGGACAAAATAAGAATTATTGGTGCAACCGTTGGCGTTGATAGTAGTGTTCTTGGTGAACAAATCACACCAAAACAATTCGGTCTTATCGAAGATATTTATTCAAACGATACGGAAAAACAACGCAAAGCAATTGAAGAACTTGAACGTGAAAACGACCTTGCGTTTGATGAAGAGTTTGAAAACGACTTGCGCGAGTTTATGCGTAAAGCATCGGACACGGAAAAAGATGCTATACTGAATATCAATTTTAATAAGTGGTGTGCCATTCCTTCATTGCAAGGAAATAATTCTCTGCTTTCCTTTAATATTGGCAAAGGTGAATTTACTTTTATTGAAACTGACGGCAATAAAGCAAAGGCAGAAAAAAATAGTGTTGTTGGATTGAGAAAGATTAGAAGTTTTGATACCATGCGACAAAAAGAAAAATTATCATATCAACAGAAATCTACATTGATAGAAATAGCAGAAAAAGTTTTCAAAGCAGAGCAAGCATACCAAGAGACGTTGGAAGGAATGGATATTGCATCGTTCAGAGGCGTTTCTGCGACTGGTGGCGTAATGGCATTAGGAAAGTTCAAAGAACAAATTCTTACTCTGTTAAATGAAAATAAGGAACGGTATTCTGATGATAACATTCAACGTATCCGCACTGTACTGACTTCTACAAATATTGCATTTGAAAATAAACTTCGCTCGTATCTAAAACGATTCGACAATCAAATTTCATTGGATTTACTTGATACGCTTGTTTTTTTCAGTATAGATTTTGTGCGAGAAACTCAACAACCTAAACTTCCTGAACCGGAATTATGGTTTGGTTACTACTCTAAAGAACGATAGTTATTTATGTCTTCAATTCAAGAGCTTGTACAAAACAATAAGAGACTTCCCTATCCGGAACTCTGTCAGGCAATATTAGACAAGTTTGGTGGTGAAAAAAAAATAAATTGGGAAAGCGTTCTTCCTGCTCAACAACAAAAAGATTTGTTCGGCGGTGAAACGCTTCGCATTATCAGCGACCATCCGACACTATCATCGCAAAAAGATATTCGCCCGATTGTGCATCTTGCAGGACAAACTTCGCAATTGCTTTTCTTCTATGTTCAACTGAAAGAAGAAAAACTTCCTAAAACTGATATTGAACGCCTCACAAGAAAATTTATCGGTGGCAACAGTGCTGAACGATATATCATTTGGTTTTTTGGGAATAAACATCAGAACACGTTAAAGGTTGTTATCTCTGGCAAAGATGGTAAAAAAATTGTTCTCAAAACTCTTTCTTTAGAAGCCGGAGAATGGTATAAAACGTACGATTTTATACTCAACAAAGTTGCGGAACAATTCAACACCGGCGGATTATTTCAGAGAGAAAAAGAACCTGCGTTATTATGGAAAGCATTGTGGGAAGCGTTCGATATTTCCATCGTCAACAAGAAATTTTATTATGAAATCAAACAAGCGTTCGATTCACTTATTAAAGATAATCTTTCCAAAACAAAAGGTATTCTCACAACTGATGAGGCGCGTTCACAGTTTGCCATTCGGCTTATTGGAAGAATTATCTTTTGTTGGTTCTTAAAGAAAAAAGGAATTATTAAAGATAATGTTCTTTCTTCACAAGCAGTCAGGGATAATAAATTTTACTATCATTCACTTCTCGAAATTCTTTTCTTTGAAATTTTCAATAAACCCCTTGCACAAAGAAGAAAAAATTTACCTGCGCAGATTGCAGAGTATCCTTTTCTTAATGGTGGTCTCTTTGACCCGCAAGAAACTGACCATAAAGATAATATTCAATTAGTTATCGAAGATGAATGGTTTGAAACATTCTTTAGTCAAACGTTGGAGCGATACAATTTTACCGTTGATGAGAACTCTTCTTCCAGTTCGGAAATTGCGATTGACCCTGAAATGCTCGGACGTATTTTTGAAAACCTTCTTGCCGAACAAAATCCCGAAACGGGAGAATCTGCCAGAAAAGCGACAGGTTCGTTTTACACTCCGCGCGAGATTGTAGAATATATGGTGGAAGAATCTCTCATCGCATATTTGACAACCAAGCTTGGAGCAGACGGAGATGCGACAGAACCCATTGTACCCGATGAACAATTAACACTTGTGCCAATTAAAAAACAACCTGCCGTGCAACTTGGTTTTGCCGTTAAGAACGCTCCAAAGCTGGAAGACATTGCGGACTTTGTGCATACGCAAGATTTGACCGATGCACTACAACCATACACAAAAGAAATTGAAAAAGCATTAAACGAAATTACTGTGCTCGACCCTGCGTGCGGTTCTGGTGCGTTCCCAATGGGTGCGCTTCAAAAAATTGTTGGATTGAAACATGCGCTGAATGATAAAAAAGATTTGTACGATGTAAAACTTCATACGATACAAAATTCTATTTACGGTGTTGATATACAACCGATGGCGACTGAGTTAAGCCGATTGCGATGCTGGCTTTCGCTGATTGTAGATGAAGACCCGAAAGATATTAAACCGCTCCCCAATTTGGATTTTAAATTTGTTACAGCAAACTCGTTGATAGATTTGGGTTATGATAAATTTATTTCTCATAGAGAAGAGTTACAACGGAAAGCAGGCGGAAGCGGAGGTGGCAAAATAGCGAAATTAGAAACATTAGCAGAATTCACTTCTGAAATAGAGAGATATAAGAAAGAATACTTTCAAGCAGGAAATAAAAAAGATGCAAAAGAAAAAGACCGTATAAAAAAGGAATTTGACAGGATACAAAATAAAATACTTCAGCATACACTTCTTATGCGAAACAATCATCCTGAGCTTACAATTTTTTTTGACAACCTTGTGAAGTGGCAACCATTTGATGAAACAAAGGTTTCTCCTTTTTTTAGCATAAGCTGGATGTTTGGTGTCAACGATGGTTTTGATGTTGTTATTGGAAACCCACCATACGGTTTCCGCGATGTTTTAACACCAGACGAAAAAAAATATTTTAGAAAAATTGAAAAAATAGAATTTAAGAGCGGTGATTCAGCAGAATTATTTATTATTAAAGGTTTTGATGCGTTTCTTAAAAACAAAGGTGTCCTCACACTTATAGTTCCTAAGAAGTCTTTATATGGTGATTCTTGGGAGAATGTTCGTAAAAAATATTGGAAACAATTCAATTTAATATTTTTACTTGATACAAGTAAATCATTTGAAAACGTATTATTAGAAGCAAATGCTTTTTGTTTACGAAAAGCACCTTTGCAAAATAAAATAACTATTTCAATTCTTGATAAAAATGATTCTATCCAAGTTTTAGATTCAATTAAGCCAACACAATTATTTTCGACTAAAGACACGGCACAACCTTACCAGTCTTTGTTTTCAAAAGATTTAGTAAAAAAAATAAGAGACAACACATATCCTCAACTATTGGTTAAAGGCGATTTAGGCTTAGGAATTGGAACAGATTTTTTCTCAGAAAAAGAAACAGAATACAAACTATTAAAAGGAATTGATATTGAACGATGGAATGTTCGCTCAAACAGATGGTTTAAAAATATAAAAAATTTGAATTGGGAGAACGCTGAGCGATTTTTGAAACCAAAAATATTATGCCAACGATTAGTTGCTCATATTGATAATCCTTATCCGCATTTAAAAATAACGGCTTGCTATGATGATGAGGGAATCATAATAACAAATACGCTTATTGCTTTTGAATTAGATAAAAAAATACTATCAAATTTTTGGCTTGGGTATTTAAATTCAAAGTTTGTTAGTTGGTATTCGTATAATTTTATTTTTGCCCGTGCGGTCAGAACGATGGATTTCTATAATTTTTACAATGAGCAGATACCGATACCTAAAAACTGCATAGAACATATTGAATTACAGAAACCAATTGTTAGCAAAGTGGAAAAAATTATTAAGGCTAAAAAATCAAACAATGAATCTGTTATTGCTCAATTAGAAAATGAAATTGATATTTTGGTATATAAACTTTACAATTTTACTTATAGCGAAGTAAAAACAATTGACCCTTTGTTTGGGTTAAGCGAAGAAGAGTATGAGAATGTGAAGTTGTGAGAAAAAAAAACGAAAATCATGTTGTAAATATTGAATAAAAATTAACTTGACAGTGTTTAACTTATAGGTTAAATTGATGGGGACAACAAAACTAATTTATTCTGGACTTAAAACCGATATATATGCTTACTGCAACCCGCGTGGTGAATGCCTTGCATTGGATTTCATTTACAGTCTCGATGAATCCAGCCAAAGTAAAATTGTCCGTTTGTTGAAAGAGTTTGCCGAACGAGGTGAAATACACAATAGTGAAAAATTTCGGCTTGAAAAAAAACCTATCTTTGCATTCAAATCTTATCAAACAAGAATTTTATGTTTCTTCTACCCAGACGCACAGAAAAAAAGAATTGTGCTTACACACGGATTTTTAAAAAAGAAAAATAGTTTGCCAAAAAGTGAACTGGTAAAAGCACAACAAATATACGTTGAAGTAATGAATATTAAGTAAGTGAGGAGACTATGAAACTACAAAATCAATTTGAAGCATTAATTGAGAAACACAAAAATACTATTGATTATATCTCTGAGGGATTGTTGATTGATGTTACAGAACAAATGCTTGAACAGCTTGCAACACAAAAAATTACGAGAGGACAGCTTGCACAAAAACTTGGCTGTTCTAATGCCTACATTACCAAATTGTTGAACGGTACTGAAAACCTGACATTAAAAAAACTTGTACAAATTGCTCAGGCACTTAGCTGTTCTATTGATTTTGCTTTGATACCGGAAGAATACAAGGTTGCACGGCATTATATATTCATCCCAAAGAGCGTTGATAAAGAAGGATATACACAACCCATTAATCTGACGGAAAACTATGACAAACATTATGTCCCAAATGCAGCTTAGAGATTATGCTTTACTGCTTTTAAATGTGGAAGCAAATCCTAAATTCAATCCTGAGAAAAATCAACATTCCGAATCTTCAATGGGAATTAATTTTAATTTCTTTAAGAAAGAAAAAGAAGATGAAAAAGCATTTAGGATTGAATTGGATGTTGTAGTGAATACTGACGAGAAAATATTTCGTAATTCTCCGTATCGAATACGAATTAAATTGCAATCCTTCATTGAATTTGATAAAAACATTGAAGAGAAAAATATTGCTCCGCTTCTTATGCAAAATGGACTTGCAATGACTTATTCTATTGCGCGAGGAATTGTAGGACAAGCAACCGGAACGTCATTGCACAACAAGTTTCTTCTTCCAACTGTAAATTTTGTAGAGCTTATTAAGAATAAAATTGAAAACGAGAAGAAGAAAAAGAAATTAAAAAAAGTATAAGGCGGGCTTCTTTTTAGGTAGTGGCTAATCTTCCAAATATTGCTCAATAAATATTACAATCCTTCACTTTGTTCCGCATTAGCGGGAAGCCGTTTGAGTACGGTTTGGAAGCAAAAGGAAGGATTTTTTTATTTTAAGTATGTCAAAACAGAATACTCATTCAGATTCCGAAAAAATAAAAATTCTGCTTAACCAAGTAGAAATTTTTCAAAAGCAATATGATATTCAGAACTATGAGGAGGCTAATGAGCATGAGAAAGATGTTTTTATTATAGACCTTAAATATTGGATTAAAAAAATTGAGAGTGCAAAAACACAAAAAGCTTCTAATGTATCGTTAAAAAATACACTCATTAGTTTTACAAACACAGAAATTTTTCAACATGAGACAGAGTTAGAAACGGCAGAAAAAATCTCTCTTGCTCTTAAAGAACAGCTGAAATTAGTTGAAGAAATAAAATCTAAATGGGGTTTACCAAGATTACGAAAGGATACAATATTACCTTTAGGCAGTACAACGGTACGTGAGATGCTTCTTTTAGTTGCAGAACAAGCACCTGAAATTGTTAAGTTGAGTAATGAAGAACAAATGAAATTCGTTAATGAAGCAATTCAAAAGACAGCTCAATTGGCAAAAGAAAAAGACCCAACCTTGTATTCGATGGATTCTAATACTCTTCAATCATTAACCTTACAACAAATCAAAGAAAATGAAGAAGGTTATATTTGGCTTATGAAAATGAGTCAAGAAACTCTTAAAGCCATTGAAAATAATTCAGTCCATCTTCCACACAAAGAAAAAGTCAAACTTCAACAACAAAGTGTTAAAATTCAGATTAAACTTTCAGAATATCGCCAATGGTTCGCAGAGTCAAATTTACAGCCCCCTATCATTAACCTAAATGAACAAGAAGAATCAAAGCCGGAATTATCAACGGCGAAAGTTGATGTTTTGACAATTAAAACAAAAGATTCTGAAGGACAAGGTTTTGATTTTGTGCAGGGATATATTGCCTGTGTTGAGCAATTGAAAATGTCTTCACCCGCACTTGAAGATTTGGAAAATGCAAGTAAACAATCAAAAGCAACATGGTCAAGACGTTTGAATGACCCCTTATTCTTAGGAAACTTAAAAAAAGAATTAAAGAAAAAACAATCCAATACATTTTCAAAAAAAGCAGAAACAAAAGCACAATGGTTGCTTATCGAACAATCTATTGATGAAAAGATTTCTTTACTTCCTCAATTAAAGGATGCCTTAAATAAAAAAACAGTCCAGTATAACGATGGAAGGAAAATAAACCCTCTTGATGATTTAGGCGATGTTTACAGTGAATCAATAAGATAGCAATAATGAAAATGTGGTTTTTAATTAAATAGCCGATTTTTGAGTAATTTTCAACATTAACAGACCAATAATGGAGCAATAGCTGAGCAATAGTGAAAATTCAATCCTTTGTTAAAGGAAAGAATCTTCACTGTGTCCAACAATAAATTAAAATACATTTTAGAAATAAGAAACCAATCGCAAGGGTGCGGACACAGCCTTGTTGTTGGTTTTTTATTTTTAAAGGAGGCTTCCTACGATGGAAACCACAAACATACGAGTATCACAATCCGGCGAAATATTTCTTGTCCTTCCCAATCAAAAACCCAGAAGAATAGGTTGGCTTAATGAGAATGGTGATACATTCCACACACAACGCAATCCGGTGAAGCATTTTCACCGCAGTAGCAAATCCTACGGCTTTAATTACGAGTTATTAAGAGACGGGAATTTTTCTCGTGTTATTGTTCATCTTCCATTTGGCGAACAGCTTGAAACCACTCGTACGCAAATTATGGAGAAGGGATTCTTTCTTTACTTCAAAGAACAAGGTTTTGAGAAACAGCGGTTTCTTTCTTTGTCGGAATTTGGCAAAGAACAAGCAGAGCAAACCGAAAAACGATTGAAGCAACAGCAAGCAAAAGACAATCAACAAAATCTTTTCAGTGAGGTGGCATAATGATACTTCAAATTGATGCTGAAAAATTTGTTGTTGGATTTTTACTTACAAGTAATGCACGGGGTGTGCAATATCTTCTTTCTTCCGGTTTGAACGAGGATTGTTTTTCCGATGCAAAGTATCGCTTGTTGTACGAGGGGTGTATTTCCGTTCACGCTCAGAGAAAAGAAATCAACACGCTTAATGTGCAAACATTTTTAAGTGAGCAAAACGAAAATCATTTCCGTATTTCCGGCAAAACAAAAATGGAAATCATTCCTTTACTCTCACAGATTGCAAGCGATGTTGTTGATGAATATCCTTTTCTTAAAATGCAGATGGAAATATTTTCAGCTTGCACTTTTTTGATAAAGGAAACGCAACGCCGGAAGGTATTACACTCTCTTCAACGATTGCATCAACAACTTATGGACGGTATGGATATTTCAGGGGTTCTCCATGCCGGAACAACGGAACTGCTTTCTCTTTCTCATTCCATCAACAACATTGCACAAAATAATTATGTCACGCTTTCCGGTGCAATCAAAGAAGCTGAGGAAGAAATAAAATCCGAACTTGCCGGAACGGTGAATTGGCTTTCAACGGGATTGCCTGAGCTTGATACAATGATACACGGACTTCACAACGAGAGGTTGTATATCATTGGTGCAGAAGCAAAAGTTGGAAAATCTCTTTTGAGCAATCAAATTGCCCTCTACAATGCAATGAAAAATATTGCAATCGGAGTCGTGAGCATGGAGATGTCCGCACGAGAAATTGTGAAACGGTTTGCCGGTATTTCTCAATGGTCTAATCCTGAAGAGAAGCAACGAACACTTGAAACATTCAAACAGGAAGCAAACGGAAAAAAAATATACTTCCGGCAAGGTGGCACTTCAACAAAATCTCTTTTTTCCATTCTCCAAAACCTTGTATCTGAAAAGCACGTAAAATTGATAATACTCGATTATTTGCAGTTGATACAGCTTTCTGAAAAAAATAGAAATGCCGTTGATGAAATTAATACGGTGCTTTCTGAATTGAAATCTTTTGCCGTTGAAAATCAAATTCCAATAATTCTTGTTAGTGCACTTTTAACAAAACAAGTTGCAGGAAAGACAATCAAGAAACCTTCCCGTGCCGATATTGCCGGTACAGGCAGAGCAATCAACGATTGTGATTGTATGCTAATGATGTGGACGCCGGAAGAGGAAGACAGAAAGAATATTGAAATCTTTGTTGAGCACGGAAGGAACGGTGAACACGGGAAAGCCGGACTACTTCTTACTGATAGCTTAAAATTAGTGCCTACAACGCTCAGAGAAGCAACGCCGTTGAAGGAATATAAACCAAAGTCCGCTTACGGTGGAAAGTGGTAGGTACTCAATGGCAAATCCACAAACAGAAAACGGATACACTCAATTATCAAACGAACTCTTTGAAAAGATAATCGAAGCGAAGTTGAACGGAACACAATACAGTATAATTCTTGCAACGATACGTTCAACGTATGGCTATCACAAGAAAAGTAAAACTCTTGGACTTGCTTTCTTTACAAAAGTAACCGGAAGAAACAAAAGACAAATTGCAAAAGAAATTGAAGAGTTAATTGATATGAATGTTTTGATAGTTGAAGCAAAACATACTTTTGGCAAAAGTCGGGAATTAAAATTAAACAAAGACTATGAAACATGGCACTTTGAAAGAAAGGGTATGTTGCAAAAGCAACATAGGGGGTGTGTTGCAAAAGACTCACTTACCTATGTTGCATAAGCCTCACTAAGTAAAGAAAGAAAGAAGTATAAAGAAAGGTTTTTTTCAATGAATGAGAACGAAACAATATCAAATACTCTGATACAATATTTAAATAAAAATTATATGACCACACAAGAAATACTTACGGAAGAAATTCTTTTGTTGATGCAGAAACTTGATACGGAAATATACAATGCTTCCGATATTGAATTGTCGGAATATTTTTTTCAATGGTGTAGAATTACAGATTTACTTTTGCATAAGTTAAAGCATGGCACGGTATCGCATGAAAATTCAACGTAGTGCTTTTAAATTTCGCTCAGGTTAAATCAAAAAATGAAATGCGATGCAAAGGGATAGTCAAATAAAATAATTGCCTATAACGCAAATTTAAAACGTTTTTGAAAACTTAATTTTTATTAACTTTTTAGAATAAGAATTGAGATGAAAAAAACTATTAAAACCTATGGTTACAACCTTACAAAACCTAACATTACTTAAGCTATAGCTGTCTAAACAACAAATATCAACACAATGCCCGGAATAAAAGGTAAAACAAATAATCCCGGTGGAAGAAAACCGGGAAGCGTCAATAAACCTGAAGTAAGCTGAACTTTAGACCCTAAAAAAACCTAAAATTATCAACTTACATTTTTTTTCAATGCACTAAAAAACACTAAATATTTAACACTTGATAAAACTTGATATTTTTTCAAAACAGAAGTTTAAAAAAGAAGAAAATTTGCACAAAATATTTTTTAATTGTTTCTTGAAAAATATTTCTTTGAAAATCTTTTTTTGTGTTGTATCTTTGTGAAGGAATAAAAAACAGGCTTCCAAAAAAATAATTTTACAATCCGTAAGGATTGACGCTGAGAGTTTTAATGATGCCGGAAGCCTCGTTTCTCTCGGCGTTTTTATTTTGGCAAGTGGTTGCAAAAGTAGTTACCAATTCAGCAGAAAAATTTTAAGATGTAGAAATAAAAAATTTACTGAATTGGAAAAAAAGCAAATTTTACATATTTGAATAGATTTTTCCTGATCCGGTAGCTCAATTGGATAGAGCAACAGCCTTCTAAGCTGTAGGTTCCGCGTTCAAGTCGCGGCCGGATCACACGATGCCATTTCATTCGAACGAAATGGCAATTTTATTGTACCGAAAAAATAATTTTTATTCATGTAAAATTTTTTAATATTTAGATGGCACTGCTATTTTTTTGTATAATTAACTGAAGTTACGCATTACAAAAATAAGTAAGCAGATGGAGTCCACCTTCTTAAATAAATAAAGATGACGTTGAAAAATATCATTATGTTGTTGGCAAGGTGGACTCCATCTTGTACTTTTGCGTAACATGAATAATTAACTTTAGAGGGCACATCGTATGAATGCTGAGACAGAAAATCATACTCCGCCAACTGCAATTGAAAGACTATTTTCGGCGGTAGAGCATTTGAAGTCGGAAATTGCACTTACCGTTTTGTGTTTGGTTTTTACAATCACAAGTCTTGTCTCAGAGCGCGTGGGGTTTGGCACACCTTTAATCCTCGTCTTAAATATTTTTTCTTACATTGTCGGCGGATGGTATGGCGTTCAAAAAGCGTATGAAAGTCTTCGTGAAGGAAAATTTAATGTTGATCTACTCATGATTATTTCTGCGCTTGGTGCTGCAACCATTAATCAGTGGCACGAAGGAGCAACACTTCTGTTTTTATTTTCACTCTCAAATGTTTTGCAAGAATACGCAATAGATCGTTCGCGTAATGCAATTAAAGCATTGCTAAAATTACGCCCCAACGAAGCAATGGTGTTGCATGATGGGAAAGAGAGTTGTGTAGCCGTGAATGATTTACAAGTAAATGATCACGTTATTATTCGTCCGGGAGAAAATATTCCGATTGACGGAATAATAGTGATAGGAAGTTCAGCTGTTGATCAAGCTTCCATTACCGGCGAATCCGTACCGGTTGAAAAAAATGTAGGCGATGTTGTTTTTGCCGGCACGATGAACGGCAGTGGCTCATTGGAAGTGAACGTAACAAAACTTGCAAACGATTCAACACTTTCGCGTATTATCAAGTTAGTAGAATCGGCACAGCATCAACGCGCACGCACGCAGCGTTTTCTGGATACGTTTGAATCGTATTACGCCGTCAGCGTTGTGCTCGGAACAATTGTGCTGATTCTCGTTCCGTGGCTTGTGCTGGGCAATCCGTTTACGTTAACCTTTTACAAAGCGATGGTTGTTCTGGTTGTCGCATCGCCCTGTGCATTAATTATTTCTACGCCGGCATCAATTCTTTCGGCAATTGCGAACGGCGCGCGACGCGGAATTTTGTACAAAGGCGGCGCGTACATGGAAAAAATGTCGGAAGTGAAAGTTGTAGCATTCGATAAAACAGGAACACTGACGCAAGGGAAAATGCATGTAACAAATGTGTATGTGTCCAAACAAAACAGTCCGAATAATTTTTCCGAAAATGATTTAGTTGCGCTTGCGGCTTCACTCGAAAGCCGCTCTGAGCATCCTATCGCAAAAGCTGTTGCCGCCGAAGCAAAGAATCGCAATGTCGAACTTCCTGCTATGACACATTTTGCTTCGCTTCCCGGACGCGGTGTGCATGCAAAGGCAGATGGATTTTTAAATTGGCTTGGCGGATACAGAATGTTCGAAGAGCATGGCGAAGTAATTCCGAATGATATTCTTGTTGAAAAAGATAAATATGAATCGGAAGGAAAAACAGTGTTAATCATACATCGCGAACTCGGGCGAACCGGCGATACAGGAATTCACGAAGAGGAAGGTGGCTGGCTTGGCTGTGTTGCTGTAGCAGATGTTGTGCGCACCGATGCGCGACATGCGATTGAACAATTAAAAGAACTTGGTGTTGTGCGCACAGTAATGTTGACCGGCGATAATGCTAAAGTTGCTCAGTCGATTGCAAAGGAGACAGGTATTGATGAATTTTATGCCGATCTTTTACCGGAACAAAAAGTGAGCGTGCTTCGTATGCTCGAAAAAAAATATGGCGCGGTTGCGATGGTAGGCGATGGTGTGAATGATGCACCGGCGCTTGCAACAGCTTCCATCGGAATTGCAATGGGCGCTGCCGGTACGGATGTTGCAATGGAAACTGCCGATGTTGTATTGATGGCAGATAAGCTTTCAAACATTCCGTATGCTATCGGATTAAGCCGACGTGCGAAACGCATTGTGTGGCAAAATATTATTTTTTCAATGTCGGTGATTGTTGTGTTGGTTATCAGCGCACTGGGATTATCGCTTCCGCTTCCGCTTGGCGTAGTAGGACATGAAGGCAGCACGCTGATTGTTGTTGCGAATGGTCTGCGGCTGTTGAGAAAATAAAAATGATGAGCTGCTTGTTTTTTTTATTGGCAGTCAGCGTTCTGCCACCATCAAAGAAATATTCTACGGAGTACTCAACGCTGATGACTACTTGTTATTTTAAAAGCAACATCTTCTTTGTTTCAACAAAAGTGCCGGCTCGTAATTGATAGAAATATACGCCAGAGGCGTATCCGCCTTTGGAGGACACTCCGCTTGGTATAGTTGTCGCATCAAATGATGTTGAGTAATTTCCCGCCTCTTTTTTTTCATTCACCAACGTTACTACTTCTCTTCCAAGCACATCATAGACTTTTAATGATACGTGATTGCTCACTGGTAACTGATAACTGATAACTGTCGCAGGATTGAATGGATTCGGATAATTTTGTGAAAGTGAAAATGCAGATGGAAGTTGCTGTGGTTTTTCATTAACCGACAATACTCGTCCATAGTTTTTCCCATTTATTTTTGCACCGATAAGTTTCCAAACATCACCAATTCCACTTGATGAGGTAATTCCCAAACTATCCGTAACAATTGTAATTCCATCATTGAATAAGTTTTCTATATTATAGTCACCACTTCCACGAAAACTAATTTTTTTCCCATCATTTGATTTAGACATTACTATAATTTTCCTTCCGCTGTCCACTGTATCTCCCTCTGATTTTGTAAAATCAAAACGGGTAAATTCTGACGAATCTTTTTTACTATACTGATATACTTTTAATCCGTCTTTTCTTAAGAAAATATTCTGTCCGCCAGTAGAAAGTTCAATATATATTTTACTGTTTGGCATAACTGTATCTTTTACTGCTTTTACAATTGCATTTCTGGGTTTAATACAAACTGGATCAGTATCCCCACAGAGTTCATAATACCATTCATTACCCACGCGCAACGGAAATGAAAAATCTTGAAATCTCCCAACTTCATGAAGTGGAAAATTTAAAATGACATGTGTTGAATCTCTTTTCCCTGTCAGCCACACATTGTTCTTGGCGTCAACAAATGAAGATGGATTGATACTATACTCGGAAGAAAGAAACAGAAGTTTTGCTGAATCACTATCGGCATATTTAAAGAGAAATGTTGTTTTCCCTTCGGTTAACAGTGCATGTTCATATCCGTCAACATCTTTTAAAATTTGATTGAGAGATAGTGTGTGAAAAAATAACTGAGTGCGAATTTTTTGAAATGGAGAGCCTTGTTTTGAAATATATGTCTGTAATAGCGATGAATCATTTCCACCCGACGGAACAACAGAAAACACTTTTACATTCCCATTCTCCAGAAATCGAAAGTGTGCTGTCACATCATTCAGCGAATCAATCTGTATTCCATCCGTTTCGGAATAATGAAGAATATATTTTTGTTTTGAACCATAACGATCGCGCCATACAATATGAATATTCTCTTTAGCATCAGCATACCACTGCCAAGTAAAATAGCGCATACGGTATGAAATATCAAAATGACTATACGGACCGAACGTAAAATTTTGCAACAATATAGTTTTTGAAAAAACATTGCCGATCTTTTTACGATAACTTAAGCGTACTACTTGTTGATTGGATGAATCAGCACCAAAAAAGAGAACGTGTGCAATATCGTTCTTTACTTTTACCGAAGGAAAAAATCCATTTCCAATTTGCGAAGGTAACGAAAACTCTCCTTGAGCAGTTCTATTTTGATACACTACGGTCGATGTATATTTTGAAAAATGCGAACTCCACTGTGAATCGAGCGGAGTAACATTTTCCCACACAAAGTGAAGAATATCTTTTTCATCAGTTACAAGAGAAGGATGCAACCCATTTGAAAATGATGCCACTGTTCGCAAAGAATCTCTCTCATATTTTGCTAATCTCACATACGGTGCATCATAGACGATATTAGGAGCAACATCACCATAATATTCCTTTATATTACTCCAAAGAATGAAAAGAGAATCTTTCGAATTGACCACGGAAGAAGAAAAAATTTTATTTCCATTCCCGCCAAGTCCAAAGGATACTGAATTTTCAGTTTGCGGAAGGAGGATAACTTTTTTTCTTTGTTGATGCGCTGAGAGAATAAAATAAGGCTGCGCTATGGTCCCCCATAAATCAAATGGCGAATACCAATCCATGGATGAAATTCCGGAAATAGAGAAGCCCGTGCCTGCTGTTCCGTTGATTGAGGAAGAAATGCCTTTATAGGGTAATGGAGGAAAATTTTGTTCGTTGATAAGCTGAGCTTCAAGAATATGATAGAGAAAAACAGATCCAGCGAAAAAAAGAATTGAGTATTTCATAATAGCCTCGCAAGTATATCGGACTGAAAACTATAGTAGTTATGATGAAAGTTTAGGGCGGTTCCAAAAATTAAGTTTTTTTCACCGCAAAGACACAAAGGCGCGAAGAAAAAAATATAAACAAATGATAATAAATACTTTGCGTATTAGCGACTTTGCAGTAAAATTTCTTTTTTTGAATTTTTAGAACTGCCCTTTACTTTATCAGCGACATCTTCTTTACTGCTCTATACTCTCCTGATTTAATTGAATAGAAATAAATTCCGCTCGAAAGTTTTGATGCATCAAACTTTACTTCATAATTTCCCGCCTCTTTCACTTCGTTCACCAATGTTACTACTTCTCTTCCAAGCACATCATAGACTTTTAATGATACGTGATTGCTCACTGGTAACTGATAACTGATAACTGTCGCGGGATTAAATGGATTGGGATAGTTTTGTGAAAGCGAAAACGCTGCGGGAAGTAAAGATATTTTATCCTCAACACCAAGAATTGTTCCGTACTGTTTGCCATTTATTTTTGCACCAATCAAGAATGCCTCCGGTCCCATCAATCCAAAATGTGTAATACCAATACTGTCTGAGACATCTACACCATTACCGCCGTATCTATCATTTGTAACATCTCCTATAAAACGGAAATTCAATAAGTTCCTTCCAGTTACCGATCTGGTATAAATACTATCAATAACAATGCTGCGAAGTTGATTGCCAATAAGCATTGTAGTAATTGTTTCTCGTACGGCTTTTGTAAAATTAAAACGAATAAACTCGGTAGAATCGCCTGGAATATATTGATATACTTTAGAGCCATCATTACGCCAGAATCGTTTTCCCCAATCTTTAGATGATATTTCAACGTATGTTTTATTATTTGGCATTGTCGTGTCGCGTGTTGCTTTCACAATATGTTCGGTTGGCCAATTGTTGTCGGGTGGTTCAGTGTATTGTTGATAATACCACTTATCGCCAACATGAAGAGGAAAGGTGAAATTATTATTTCCGACATCGTTCAGATTGAAATTCAATATCACTGGAGTAGAATCTCGTTGAGTAATCACCCACACTTTGTTTTTTAAATCAACAAAGGTCGATTTGATCCCATAGTATTTGTTTGAAAAAAACAACGTAGTTTCTTTTTCTGTTAAAAAATTCTTTCTGTAAAACTGCATTAATCCCTGTCTATTGGTAAAGTCCAACAAATATTTTCCGCCATTTGTATTGCGCAATAATATACAATTACCAACCGTGCCAATACCCCGTTGTAGAATTTGTGAGAATAAATGACCGTCGATTAATGATGAGAAGTCCAGCCTATTAGCATGTGGGCTTCCAAAATCATAGTTCCAAAGTACCTGAACATCATTCGGAAAAAAATCTGCCTGAACGCTGTAAATCCAAACACGTTTTGTGGAATCGATAGAAACACCGTGAGCCGCATTGTAATGCAATGCATACAAAGTGTTGTAGGTATTCCAAATTACATGGAGAGTGCCGGAACTATCAACGTTCCATTGTAATAGTGCCGGTGCTTGGAAAAGAATACCCGATCTACCATGATTGTTTGAAAACGTAACTAATTCTTTTGTCGAATCGAATGCAGTCAGTGAATTTCCTTTTCGATATTGCAGATGAAATGTTGTTGCGTTGGATGAATCGGCTGCAAACCACAACACATGTACTTGATTATCATATCCAACTTTAACTTGAGGAAAGAATCCTTTTCCGAGTTTTTGTCTGGCGATAGGACGCATCGATAATGTATAAGGAACATCATAATAAATTGTAGAAGAATATTTTGTGAATCTAAACAGTGTTGTATCTATGTGACTTCTTAATAAAGTATCAAGAGGAGTTATTTCTTCATACACAATACGCAATCCATCAATATCTTTTTTGTAAACAATACTTGGGTTAATTGCATTGTCTTTCTGAAAGGAAGGAATAAGTTTTCCAGTTATTTCACTTGCAATACGCGTATATGATTTCGAATAATAATAATCCGGCGAAAAATCAGTTCCTAACCAACTTATTTTGCTCCAAGCCACAAAAGGAATGTTTGTAGAATCAATTGTGAAATCAGTATTAAAAATATCTTCCCGCCATTCAAAGTAGCCAATAATGGAAAAACGACTTGTATCGGGGATTGTTACGATAAGATTATTTTGTGAACCTTCTTTTTTAAAATAATATGGTACGGTATATCCCCACTCATTATCAAAAGAAGTATTTTTATAGCTCATCGAACCGAAGACATAAAACGTAGAATTTTTTCCAGCAATAATTCGCTCGCTATGTTTTTTTAGCGATAAGGTTGGAAATGGTTCTTCGTTTACAATTTGTGCGTTAAGAGGCGAAGTAAAGAGGAACAGCATGACGAAGGAAAACGACACTTGGACAGTTTTCATAACATCCTCCCATTAAATGATAATGTTTGAGTTTATCGTGCTCAATATGGTACAGGAAAAATAACACCTGTTTATTTTAAAAGCAACATCTTCTTTGCAAGAATTTTGTGTCCTGTGCAAGAGATACATATTCTATTCAGCATAAATATTCATAGAAGTTCTGCTTTCCTTCCTCTTCTTCTATAGTACAATCTTCTTGCAGTTCTTTTGTTTGTGCGTTGAGCAGTTCTGGAATATTCAACGCCTTTTTCACTACCGTAACCGGTTTCAAAAATTATTACACCCTTCTTCTCAATGTGCTCAATTTTTTTTAGGTCTGGATTTCTAATTGCCCATCCAATCGAATTTGTTTCCAAATCCAAGCCAAGAATTTTTGCCATAAAAATCTCTCCTAATGGTTATTGACAATTGAAAAAATATTCTTTACGTTGACAGTAAATTTAATCTACCTTAAATCTCTTTTCACAATAAGGCTATATGCCGAAGTGAATAA
>CAYHZL010000032.1:0-23615 GCA_964361075.1 uncultured Chitinophagaceae bacterium | reverse complement strand
ACAAATCGGGACACCCCCTTTTCAAGGGGGATTTCCTCGCTCTTATTCCCCCTTGTCCCGAAGGGATGCCCTCGGCAAAAAGGGGGTTAGGCTGTAAGTCCGCCGTCTTTTTGGCGGAGGGATTTTTTGAATCAACAATAACGCTGAGGAGTTACAAAATAAGATTGCTTCGACAAAAAACGTCTCGCAATGACTATCTATCATTTTTGAGAAAGCACAAATAAAAAAGGCGACTTGAATAAGTCGCCTTTTTTATTTGTACTACTTTGTTCAGCTAAAAACTTTCTATCGCTTTCTTTACAGAATCATGTACTTCAAAGAGTGAAATTATTTTTGTTATCGTCAATAAATTCAAAATTTTTGGAGAAGGAGATGCTAATTTCAATGTACCACCTGCGTTACGAAGAGCAGTAAGACCGCCGATAAGAATGCCAAGTCCGGAACTGTTCATCAATGAAACTTCGCTCAAGTCAATAACAACTTTTTTCTTCTTTGCGTCAATCAACTTGTGCAGCGTGCTGTTCAACTCGGCGGCATCCGGTCCGCCGAGAATACTTCCTTCAAGTGTAATAACAGAAACGCCGTTTGTTTCTTTCGTTGTGAAGTTCATTATGTGCTCCTTGTTCTCTGAACAAGACATTGTTAATGATGATCGCTCTTTTTCAAATTACGTCGGATAGAATAGTCGAGCACAATTGCGCTTGCAACGTAGATTGAAGAATACGTTCCTAAAATAGTACCGATGAAAAACGTGAATGCAAATCCACGATTAACTTCTCCGCCGAACATAATCAAAACAATCAACACCAAAATAACCGTGCCGCTGGTGATAATCGTACGACTCAATGTTTCGTTCACAGATTTGTTCATGATATCAAACAAACTATCAGCTTTGTGGATTTTTAAATTCTCGCGGATTCTATCGAACACAATAACGGTATCGTTAATAGAAAAACCAATCAGTGTAAGAAAGGCTGCCATTATTGTTTGATTGATTTCAAGATTCAAGTGCGATGAAAATCCGTTGAGCAAAACAATAATACCAAATGTTGCAATAACGTCGTGGAAAATTGCGATAACACCGGCAACTCCATACACAAATTTAAATCTGAATCCGACGTAGATCATAATCAGAAACATCGTGGCGCCGACGGCATACACAGCATTGCGTCTGAGTTCCGCACCTACTTTAGGACCTATTTTATCTTCACGCAACACCATGAATTTATTATTCGGCAATTGCGTTGTTAATCCTTCACGGATTCGCTCAGCACTTTTTGCGCCTTCTTCTTGCACTGCAGTAAAAATTAAAATATCGGTTGGTCGCCCGAATGATTTTAATTCGCTTCCGGTGAAACCAATCTTATCGATCACCGTACGAATCTCGTTGATTGAAGGGGCTGTCTCAAAACGAAGCAATAATTCAGTTCCACCGAGGAAGTCGATACCAAATGTCGGACCTTTCACAAAGATGCCGACGAGTCCGATGACAAGAGTGATGACGGAAATGGTATACCATGTTTTCCGCATCCCCATAAAATTAATATTTGTTTTCTTAAATAATCTCATTATTTGTAAATCTCCTGATCAAAATTTTTATCCGAAGTTAATGGAAGAAGTTCCTTTATCTGTCATCGTATCAAAAATGACGCGAGTAATAACAATTGCGGTAAACAAGTTTGCAGCAACACCCATCATCAGTGTGAGTGCAAAACCTTGTACCGGTCCTGTTCCGAATTGGTAGAGCACAACGCCGGAAAAAAACGTGGTGATGTTTGAATCAAAAATTGCGCTGAATGCTTTTGAGTACCCAGCATCAATAGAAGCGCGTAATGTTTTGCTCGTTGCAAGTTCTTCACGTACGCGTTCAAAAATAAGTACGTTTGCGTCAACCGCCATACCGATAGTCAACACGATACCGGCAATACCCGGGAGCGTCAGCGTTCCGGTAAATGCGGCAAGCACTGCAAAGATGAAAAGAATGTTGAAGATCAATGCAACAGTTGCAACAGCGCCGCCGGTTCGATAATAGACAAGCATAAACAGCACAGTAATAATTAACGCATAGGTGAACGAATTAATACCGGCTTGAATCGAATCTTCGCCGAGTGACGGTCCGACGCTTTGTTGTTCCATAATATCAACAGGAGCGGGAAGAGCGCCGGCTTTCAAAATAATTTCGAGAAGGCGGGCTTCTTCGATATTTTCCATCCCTTCAATTTGCGAACGTCCGCCGGTGATTTTATTGCGAATAACCGGGGCAGAGAAGACACCATTATCCAACACGATTGCCATTCTCTTATTGACGTTTGCGCCGGTGATGCGTGCCCATTCGCGCGAGCCTTCACTATTCATTTCCATTGTTACAACCGGTTGATTGAAGTTCGGATCAATTGTTGCGCGTGCATCAACAATAACGCTTCCGGTAAGTTCAGGATTTTTTTTCAAACCGAGAAGGGAGTAATATTTTACACCTTCATTGATGAAGCTTGGTTTTGCATGATAATAAAATCCCATGTCAGCGGGAATTAAGCGCCGCACATCTTGGCGAGCTAAAATGCGATCAACCTTTGCGCGATCGTTTTCAGAAACATACGCATCGCCGTTACCTTGTTGATTCGGGCGGACAAGAACCAAGAACGGATGTTCTTTCGCAACTTGTTCCGGCGATTTATCGCCGGCAGAAAGCGGAGTCTTTGATGTATCGGATTTTTGTTGTAATGCAGCCAAAGCATTTTGAGGAGCTTTTACCGAATCGGCGCCAGCATTCTTTGTTGTGTCAACAAAACCTTGTGAAGCAAGATATTTATCAATTGCTTCCATTGTTTTGTAAATGATGTCTGGATCTTTCATCAATTTAAATTCAAGAAGCGCCGTGCCTTGAAGCAACTGACGAACTTCTTCTTGTTTTGAAACGCCGGGGAGTTCGACAATAATTCTGCGCGCACCTTGTTTTTGGATTGCCGGTTCCGAAACACCATATTGATCAACGCGGTTACGAACAATTTCCATTGCGCGATCTATGGCTTTATCAGTTTCAGTTTTTAATTTTTTAATGATATCATCATTTGTTTCGCGGAGACTTCCATAATACCTGCTTAAGCGAATATCTTTTGCTTCAAAAGTTCTTTTGAAAATATCAACAACATTTTCGTCGCTAGCCTGTGCTTCTTTTTCGATTTGAGCCAGTAATGTTGCGAATTGGTCATCTTTATTTTTCGCCATTTCACCAAGCATTTTTAATACATTCACTTCGAGCACAACACGCATACCGCCTTGTAAATCTAAGCCAAGTTTAATTCTTTTGGCTCGGGCATCGCGAATATCTTTTTCATTTTTCGTAACGAAGGAAGCACTATCCGCACCCGAAAGGACGAGAGACTGTTTTTCAAGGTTGTATGATTGATAGGTGGGATAAAGAAAATACCCTGCAAGAAAAAAGCTTAACAAAATAATCAACAACTTACCACGATGTTTTTTCACAAATAAACCTCCATGAAGGTGAAGCAGAAAGCTTAGGCTGCTTGTTCTAAGTTAGTAATAATTACAATCTTATATTTTTCTACGTTTCAAGGATAAAAATATAATTAAAAAAAAGCCCAAAAGTCAACGGAAATTTGGGGTATTTATCTCGGGCAAACTTGTTGGTGTTCAGATATATTTATGAAATATATCAAGAAGGTGTCAGACATCTCCATCAATTCAAAATTGGGAATTGCATTACAAGTTGTTTATCACTGCTCTTTTATCTATTTTTGAAAACCAAAGTTTGTAACTTTTCTCTCGTTTTCCCGAAAAAGAAAAGCCAAAAAGAAATTCCAACATCATGAAACTTAAAAAAATATTACTCCTGAGCGGTGCGTTATTTTGTTTTTTTGGAGTATTTATTATCAGCGCAGTTAGTAAAAATATAGATGTAGAGTGGAAGACATTGCTCCACATCCGCACCGCGATGGTGATTCTTGCTTTTTTTTGCACCTATTTCTATGTAGAATTACAAAAACAAGAATTAAAAATTAGTTTAGTGGATCGGATCGGCAGAGTTGCATTGATCGCCGGAATATTTTTGGGCATCTATGTTGTCATTAGATTTTTACCTCTTGCCGGATTTGAATTACGCGAGTTTAGAATTTTTCCTCTCGATTATCTGACAATATTTTTCTCTTCTTTCTTAACAATTTGTGCCGGCATACTTGCAATTGTCTCTCTGCTTTTTTTAAAAGATATGCTGCTCTATAAACGAAAGAAAGGAACCCTGCGAAATTTTTGGATTCTTCTCTCAATTTTTTTGGCAACATCAATTTCCACAGTCAATATTCGCCCGCTCGAAAGTTCATTGATAACCAGAATACTGTTTGTTGTTTCAATTGTACTGATAATAATGAATTCATTTCGGCTTTCATGGATTGCCTACCTTTCTCGCCGCGATAAAATATACGCACTGCTGTATTCACTGCTGGCATTTTTCGGATTTATCATTATCAATATTGTTCTTTCAGAATCTTCTACGGTGGAAGTTGAACAATCGTTTTTCTTCAATAGTTTACGATACTATAGTTATCCATTATTTATTTTTGTTCAACTGATTGCCATTTTTGGCAGCGTGTATTTTGGAATGGCGTTCATCAGTACGTTGTTTCATTTGCCGACTGCGGAAGCATTTGACAGGAAGCAAACAGAAATCAGCTCGCTTCACAATCTCAGCCGACTTATTAATCAAGTATTCGATCTTCGTGAGTTGGCAGATACAGCAACAAAAATGACATCTGAAGCATGTGAAGCGACAAGTGTTTGGTTGGAAATTATCCCGACAGACGAATCACGTCAACAGAGCAAAGTCATTTCACGTAAAAATATTTTGGAAGAAGAAATTTCTGATATTGTTTCAGGCGGCGAACATTCTGTACGCGCGGCTGTGCTCTTTTCAAAAAAAGTTTTACTGGTTGATGATGTTGCTTCTGATAGAAGGACAAAGCACATTCCGAAAACGAAAAAAGCCGGTTCGCTGTTAATTGTTCCGTTGCTTTCACACGAAAAGGTAATCGGAATTTTGTATGCAACAAAAGAAATGGCGTACGGTTTTGATCAAGACGATGCAGATGTGCTTTCCGGATTTGCCGACCAAGTTGCCATTGCAATTGAAAACGCGCGGCTGATCGAAAAATCATTTGAAAAAGAACGGCTGCAACGCGAGTTGATGCTTGCACAAGAAATGCAAAAAAGATTACTGCCGCAAAGTTTACCAAACCATCCGGCGTTTGTTATGTGTGCCGTCTCGTCTCCCGCGCTTGAAGTGGGCGGCGATTATTACGATGTCATTCAGTTAGATAAAAACCGTTTCGGAATTGTTATCGGCGATGTTTCGGGCAAAGGTGTTGGTGCGGCATTTTACATGGCTGAAGTAAAAGGTATTTTCCAATCGCTCAGCAAAATTTATTCTTCGCCAAAAGAATTTTTAATAAGAGCGAACGAAACATTGTTCTCGAGTATTGACAAACGTTCGTTTATTAGTTTAATTTATTCCGTCTTGGATACTGCTACGGGAGAATTAACACTTGCCCGCGCAGGACATTGTCCGATGATGTACGTGTCTGCTTCAGGTTCAGAGTATGTTAAACCAAACGGATTAGGATTAGGATTAAACGACGGTGCAATTTTTAATTCGACAATTGAAGAAAGAAAAATTCAATTGCACCGCGATGATGTGTGTGTGTTGTACACCGACGGCGTAACGGAATCACGTTCGGCAGATGGTGAAGAGTTCGGTTATGAACGGTTGATGAGTGTTGTCGAACAGTGTAAGCACACAACGTGTGATGAGATCAAAGAAACTATTATCCAAAACGTATGGAACTATACAGATGCGCACGGGTATGATGATGATTTGACTATTATCGTGATAAAATGGCGAGGGCTATAATTTTTTGAATGATGTTTGTAATAAATAATTTTTGTATCTATTCAGTCATGCCATGAGTTTGTCTAATGTTTTGGTGAATGTTGTGGGAATCCATCCCTTCGGGACAAGTTTTATTCGCCGCGGCGAATCAAAAAGTAACTCATGGCATGACTTTAAAGACACAGTAAGTAGTTGCTAATTTTTCGAGTGAATTTTGATTTTGTAACATTTGTTACAGGATAACGATACAAGTACATAGGAGTAGTTATGAACGAATTTAAAATAAATTTACGAAACAACGGGTTAGTGCACATCATGGAACTGCAGGGATATCTGGATGCACACACCGCTCCTATTATGGAAGACGTGTTTCAAAAGTTGTTGAATGAAAAAAAATATCACATCGTCGTGAACTGCAAAGCGCTGAATTATATTTCGAGTGCAGGGTTAGGCGTGTTTATGGCGTTCATCGAAGATGTTCGTGCGAACGGCGGTGATATTAAAATGTCCGACATGAATGCAAAAGTATTTAACATTTTTGATTTACTTGGTTTCCCAATGTTGTATGAAATTGTTTCCAAGGAAGAAGAAGCGATTCAAAAATTTACAAACGCATAAAAGAGAGCGACACACATGTCGAAATCAAAATTACATATTGCCATTCCGAGCCGCACAGAGCGTTTGATTGATGTTCGCACGTTTATTGCGAACGCTGCAATGGTATATGGTTTTGGTGAAGAAGATGTGAACAATATTACGCTCGCTGTTGATGAGGCATGCACCAATGTGATTAAGCATGCGTACAATTTTGATGCAAATAAAAACATTGACGTTGATGTTGTGTTGAATGGAAATAAATTTGAAATCGTTATTTCTGACAATGGAAAATTTTTTGACCCCGATGCCGTGCCAACACCAAACATGAAAGAGTATATTGCACAACATCGCCGCGGCGGATTGGGAATGTATTTGATGAAACGAGTTATGGATTCTGTCGAATTTTCTTTTCAAGCAAACAGAAACACATTGCGTATGGTTAAACATCTTCATTCGTGAGAACAAATCTTGTGAAACAAGCAAAAGTATCTTCTGCAAATAAAAATCTTACCGATCTTCACCCTCTTTTTGAATTTAGCAAAATAGTCAACTCGTCGCTTGATGTGAAATTCGTTCTCGGCACGGTATTGCTGACAATGATGGGAAAACTGTTGCTCTCAAAAGGTGTGGTGCTTCTTAAATCGAAAGGTAAAATTTTCAGAATAGAAAATGTAAAAGGTTTGCCGCAAACCATGTTAAAGGAAGAAATTATTTTTCAGCGAGTACCTCGCCGTTCTTTTTCTATTGCTGCAAAGGAAAAGCACCATGCGCTTCCACGTCTGTCGGAAATCGGTATCACGCGTTTTTTCCCGATTGTTTCGCACGATGAAGTGATTGGGTTTTTCGGCATTGCTGAACGTGCTGAACGCAAGTTGACCGCTGACGATAAAAATTTTGTTGAAGCACTGATCAATATTTCTGCTGCTGCCGTTGAAAAGGGCATATCGTTTGAAGAAATAAAATCTGTCAACCGTACACTCGATGGGAAAATTCAACAATTGAAAACATTGTTTGAATTGAGCAAAGAATTTTCTGCTGTATTGGAACGAAAGAAGTTGTTGAAATTTTTTACTCTCACACTGATGGGACAAGTTGGAGTGAACCGTTATGCAATATGTTTGCGCGATGGCGAAACAATAAGTTCTCGTGTTCACACGCAAACAATTGATGCGCACAAAAATTTAGTATTCACTTCAATCAATCAGCCGGTGCTGGCTGCAGAGTTGCCGAAGAAAAAAATATTCCAAAAACTATTATCGGATTGTGTGCAGGAAAATATTGAGGCATTCATTCCGCTGCAAGTGCAGAATGAAGTGCAAGGCATGTTATGTCTTGGCAAACGAATGAACGGGCGTCCGTATTCGCAAGAAGATTTGGAATTTATTTACTCGCTTGGTAATCTTGCCATTACATCGTTGGAGAATGCGCGGCTGTTCGGCGAAACAATCGAAAAAGAAAAATTAGAGAATGAACTTCTTCTTGCAAAAGAAATTCAACAAGGATTGTTGCCGAAATATTTGCCCGCGATTTCCGGTTTTGAAATTTTCGCAATGAATGTTTCTTCTAAACAAGTTGGCGGCGATTACTACGATGTTATTCCGCTCCACGATGAAAAATTTATCGTTGCTATCGGCGATGTTTCCGGCAAAGGAACACCGGCATCGCTGTTGATGGCAAATGTGCAGGCAACCATCCGCGCGCTTTCATCATTTCCTCTTACTCTATCAGATGCAACGGCTCGTGTGAACGATAGTGTGTATCACAATACGGCGATAGATAAATTTATTACTTTTTTTTGGGGAACACTTGATGCACGATCGAAAAATTTTCGGTACGTCAATGCCGGACACAATCCGCCATTTGTCTTGCGTGCAGACGGAACAATTGAACGATTAACTGAAGGCGGAATAATTCTTGGAGTGATGAAAGCAACAGTTCCATATCAGGAAGGAACCGTACAATTATTTTCCGGCGACACAGTTGTTCTCTTTACGGATGGCGTGAGTGAAGCGATGAACAAAGAGGGAGAAGATTATACTGAAGAAAGGTTAGAACAATTTCTTCGAACCGTTGCGTCGCAATCGGCAAAAGAAATTCTTTTGTCCATTCATAAAGAAATTGTGGACTACAGCGAGGGAGCGGCGCAAGCTGACGATATTACTCTTGTTGTTTTTAAATGTGTGTGAGTTTTCTGAAAAATAGTATTTAGCAGCGCCCTTAACAAATGCGAGTGATGCCATGAGTGTAATACAATGATTCAGAAATAATTCAAATTTTCACGTTCTTGATAAACAAACTCATGGCATCACTTTGTAAATAAAACTTTTTAAGGTTCAACTATTCAGGTTATGAAAAATTATATCGAGTATTTTTTCTTTCGCATTGGCGTGTTCTTCACTCAACTTTTTCCACTCTCGTGTGTGCAAGCATTCGGAAGAGGGTTTGGTCTGTTTGTTTTTCATGTCATTCCAATTCGCAAAGCACTTGTGTTTGAAAATCTAACTCATGCGTTTCCTAAAAAATCGCGGAACGAAATTACCGCGCTTGCAAAAGAAAATTACAAAAGTATCTTTTGCACATTTATGGAAATACTTTGGCTTTCAAAAATTACCGAAGAGCGACTGCGCGAACTTGTAACAATTCCTAATGCACAAATTATTGACTCATTGTTATCAGAAGGTAAAGGTTTGATTGCTGTCGGCGGGCACTTTGGAAGCTGGGAGTTGGGTTCACTTTCGGTCGGGCTTATCGGCGGACATCCCATTACGATTATCGTGCAACGGCAACGCAATCCGTTAGTAGATGCGTTCATGACTTCGATGCGGGAAAAATTCGACAACATTATGATTGTAATGGAACGTGCGCCGCGTGAAATTTTTCGAGCAATTCAAAACAATAAAGTTGTCGGCATGTTGGTAGACCAGAGCGGACCTGAAAGTGGAATTTATGTGAATTATTTCGGCAGGCTTGTTTCAACTCATCAGGGTCCGGCAGTGTTCGCAGTTCGCACAGGTGCGCCGATGATGATGTCCTCAATTATTCGTCAACCTGACGGAAAATTTATCACTGAGTTGAAAAGAATTGTCATCGAAGATATTACAGGAACCGACGAAGAAAAAATTCAGAAAATTACAGAACGCCATGTTGCAATGATGGAAGAATATGTGCGCCGTTTTCCGGAGCAATGGCTGTGGATGCACAAACGGTGGAAACATGCCGACAAGGCAGCGAGTATGAACAATCACGTGGCGCCAAGGCGCCATAAAAAATGAAGAGACCGAAAAAAATTTTAATTTTTCAAACTGCATTTCTTGGCGATGTTATTTTAACGTTGCCGTTGGCGCAAGTATTACAAAAAGAGTTTCCATTTTCTGAAATTGATTTTCTGACCACGCCGCGTGCAGCGGAACTTGTGCGCAATCATCCTTCGGTGCATCGCGTTATTGAATATGATAAACGAAAGACGCAGCAGGGAATCCGCGGCATTCTTTCGCTTGCTAAACAGTTGCGCAGTCAGCAATACGATGTTGCATTTGTGCCGCATCGTTCATTGCGAAGCGCCGGTGTTGTTTTGTTAAGCGGTATTCCTATGCGCATTGGTTTTTCAACAAGCGCAGGAAGAATGATGATGAGCCATGTAGTGCACTATGAACCGCAGCGACATGAAGTGGAACGAAATCTTTCGCTGCTCGCACCGTTTAAAATTGTTTTAAAGGAAAATGAATTGCCGATACTTTTTCCAACGGAACAGGATTTTCTTTTCGTCAATAAATATTTATTCGAACATGAAATTTTGCAGCAGCACAAAATGATTGCGCTCGCTCCCGGATCTGTCTGGAATACAAAGCGCTGGCTTGCAGAACGTTTTGCAGAACTTGCAATTCATGTAGCCGATGATGGATGGAGTGTTGTATTGATTGGCGGAAAAGAAGACGAGGAAATATGTTCAGCAATTAAAGATGCGGCGAAACATAAAAATATTTTTAATACTGCAGGAAAATTATCATTGATGCAGTCGGCGGAAGTGATTGGGCGATGCAAGGCGTTAGTTTCTAATGATAGTGCGCCGCTGCATATTGGTGTTGCAATGAAAACACCTGTTGTTGCAATCTTTGGCGCCACTGTTCCCGCATTTGGTTTTGGACCGTACGGCAAACATGATGTTGTTGTTGAAGTGCAAGGATTGAAATGTCGTCCGTGCGGAATTCACGGCGGAAAAACATGTCCTATTGGTACGTTTGATTGTATGAAAAAAATTGAAACGAATGTTGTGTTGGAAAAAGTGAGATCAGTAAACAGTAAACAGTAAACAGTAAACAGTAATCAGTAAACAGTAATCAGTAATCAGTAATCAGTAATCAGTAATCAGTAATCAGTAATCAGTAACCGATGCTGAGAAAAACTGAATACTGAATTTTAAAATTGGTTGGGATTGCTTTCTTCTTTTGCATGCGCGCTTGTATGTGTATCACAAGTGGGCGGCAGATATTTCACATTGAAAATTTCTGTTTCTTTTGAAGGGCAAAATTCGGTTGCCAATTTTTTTGTCTCCGTGCAAATTGTATCCCGCTCAATTCCATTTGGCTGCTGAAAATAATTTCTTTCAATCGGAATAGTTTTATCGGCGTACACATACTGCATAAATCTTCCCCAGAGAGGAGCGGCAGCACGCCCGCCTTGCCCATCTGCATTTGTGAATGCAACACCTCGATCATCGAATCCTACCCACGCGCCTGCAACAATCTGCGGCGTATAGCCAATAAACCATGCATCGCTGTAGTCTTGCGTTGTTCCTGTTTTACCTGCTGCAGGATAATGAAAATAATTTCGCACACGACGCCCGGTTCCATAATCAATAACATCTTGCATCATCGAAGTCATGAGATACGCGGTCTCTTTACTCAGCACTTCTTTTTTTTCCGAAATATTTTCTTCGATGACGTTGCCGTCTTTATCTTCAATTTTTAAAATACTAATCGGATCAACAAGCACACCCTCATTCGCAAACACACCGTAGGCAGAAGTAATTTCGAGCGGCGTAACTTCTGCAGTGCCGAGCGCAATAGATTCGTACGGAGGGATGGGGGATTTGATGCCCATGCGTTTTGCGTACTCTGCCACTTGCGCCGGTTTTTCCAATTCCATTATTGTTTTGACTGCGATGAGATTAATTGATTCAGTCAGCGCTTCGCGGATTGTAAATTTACCGCCAACATCGCCTTCAAAATTTCCGGGAGTCCATCGTGAACCGTCCGCCATCATTACAGTAACCGGTTGATTTGATATTTCGTATGTCGGTGGATATCCATTGTCGATGGCAACAGTGTACACGAACGGTTTAAATGCGGAACCGGGCTGGCGGCGAATTTGTGTTGTGTGATTTAATCCGTACTTGAACGAACGAAAATTTTTTCCGCCAACCATTGCGAGAATGCCGCCGGTATGTGGATCGAGGGCGATGAAACCAACTTCGATATTTTGTTCAATGCGTTTCACAGAATCAATAAAAGCTTTATCTGTTTTTAATGCATGCACGATACTGTCTCGTTGCGGTTTGGTTGTCGCTAACCGATATGGCAAAACATCTCGTGCGGTTTTATCTATCGCCTTGGCAAGTGTTGAATAATTATTTTCCCATTTCCATTCTTTGTCGAACTCCAATTGTTTTTCCGCGAGATGTTCTTCAACCGCACGATTTGCATATCGCTGCATTCTGCTGTCAAGCGTGGTGTACACCGTCAGCCCGTCTCTATAAATATCGAAATTATATTTTTCTGCTTTCTCTAAAAGTTGGCGACGAATGTATTCGGAAAAATGCGGCGCAACTCCGGCTGAACCTTCGGCATCAGTCAAACGAAACTCCAGCGGTTCTGCTTTAATTTTATCCGCTTCCTCTTGCGAAAGTTTTCCATACTTCACCATTTGAGCAAGCACAATATCTCGTCGTGTATTGGCACGCGCCGGATGACGAATCGGATCATAGTAATAGGGTCCCTTTGCCATTCCGATCAGCATTGCGGCTTCACCAAGAGAAAGTTCTTCCGCTGATGTATTAAAATAAATTGAGGAGGCAGCGGAAATACCGTACGCACTTCTGCCCAGATAAATGATGTTGAGATACATTTCGAGGATTTCTTTTTTTGTAAATGTTCGCTCAATTTGTACGGAAGTGATGAACTCTCGAAATTTTCTCGTCATCTTATCAAACGCATTTTCACGTGTGTGTTGCAGATTGTACAGATTGCGGGAAAGTTGTTGAGTAATAGTGCTTGCACCTTCGCGCAGGCGAAGCGACAAAACATTTTTTACCATTGCCCGGATAAATCTCCACGGCGTTACACCCCAGTGGTCGTAAAAATCTTTGTCCTCTGTTGAAATGAGTGCATCAATAAGATGCTGTGGAATTTTTTCGTACGCAACATGTGTGCGGTTTTTGAAATAAAAATTTTCCAGCAGTTCACCGTCAATTGAATAGACGCGAGTTGCAAGCTCCGGCTTCGGATTTTCCAATTGTTCCAGCGAGGGAAGTCCGGACACGACATACGAGAAGTAAAAGAACATCAGCACAATCCAACCGCCAAGAGCGGCAATAAATTTTATGCGGTGTTTTTTGAAAAAGGTTTTACTTTCCGCTAACACTTTTTTTCGATATGCGGAATCGGTGAAATATTTTTTCATTTCATCGGAACTGAATTTTGGCGCTGTAGTTTTTCCAACCGGTTTTTGTTTTTTATCTGCCATAGTTTTTTTCAATCACGCTGTACGTGATGGCGTAAAGCGCCACAAGATCTTTTCAGATTTTTAGAATTCAGAAGAACTCTAAAAATTATTTCCATTCCTTCAAAACAATCTCATTGCCGTCAAATTCGGCGTAGGTATTGTACGTAATCCAATCGCCAAGATTTAAATAGACGCCACTGTCAATTTTTAGTTCCATCGGTGTGTGTCGGTGTCCCATGATAACAATATCGAATCCATTTTTAATTTTATCGGTGGCGAAAATGATCATGCCGTCGGTTTCACCGTACTCTTTATTTCCTGTATATTCGCGGCTGGTGTGCGAAGAGCCATGCGCAATCGGCGCCGTCCAATCCGGGTGAATGAGAGAGTAAAGAAAAATATTAATTTTGCTGCGTAAGATTTTTTTTAAGATGCGATAACCGGTATCGCGCAAAGCAAGCCCGTCTCCATGATGGAAAAAAAATTTTTTATTGCGCAATGTAATCGCGAACGGATCTTTGTGCACAGTGATGCCAAGATCGTTTGAAAAAAAATCTCCAATCCAAAAATCATGATTACCAGCCATGTAATGGATGGTAATTCCTTTTTCAACAAGTGTTGCCAATTTTGAAATAACATGATGATAGCCGCGCTGGACAACATGCTTGTATTCAAACCAGTAATCGAATAAATCGCCGACGATAAATAATTGTTCACCATGTTCTTCGACGTGAGAAAGAAAAGCAAGAAGCCGGCGCTCTTTTTCTTTCTCACGCTGTTTATCGTGCAAGCCAAGATGCACATCCGAAAAGAAAAATATTTTTTTCATAGCTAAATTTTATTCTCTATTGGGTTGAATACCCCGACGTCACAAAGTGATCCCTTCGGGACTCGCGTCGTCATTCCAGCGAAAGCCGGAATCTACAAGATGGATACCAGCGTACGCTGGCATGACAAATACTCCGCAGCTTGCTGTGGAGATAATTTATTTTGCGACAATAATCTTCACTTCAATTTTTTCATCGGCTTTATTGCATACGCCGTCTTTTTCCGAACAGAAGAAGTATTGAATTTTTCCTTTGACGGTATATGTGCCTGCGCCGGTTTCTTTTTTAATTCTGATTTTATAGGCAAGCGTCTTTTTTGTGTTGACGTAACCATGCTCATCAGTTGCTACGTTGCTTACACCAATGAATTCTATATTCGGATTCTTTTCAAAATCAATTGCGATTGGCGGATCGGTATTGATATGAATTCCTTCGACTGGAGTGAAACGAAATAATATTTCACCGCGTGCAGCCGGCTTAAATTGTTTTTGTGAAGTTGAAATTTCAAGCTTTACTTGATTGTTACTGTATGGAACAAAAGTAAAAAAGATCAACGAAAGTATAGCAATAATGTTGTGCATAGTACTCTATGTTTATTTGATTGAGTAAAAAACATACACCACAGATGACACAGAAAAAACACGGATTCACACAGAGAATTTAAATAATGTAATCCGTGATTCGCCGCGGCGAATGTTTCCGTGTCATCTGTGGTTAATGTTCAATGTGTTTCTGTAGAAAATCATTTGAAATCTGTATTGCGCTAAGTAGTTGCGTTTAATTTAATAATCTTTTAGCGCGCGCGTTCAACTTCATTCACACTTTGCAAGAGAGCAAATCCGATGATAAAAAATAATCCGATGGTGAGAACAGCGATGCGCTGATCGTTTGTAATATAAGAAATCAGACCGAACAAAAAAGTACCAACGACGGCAGACGCTTTGCCGCATAGCCCATCATAAAATCCAAAAAATTCTGCTTCACGTTCTTTCGGTGTTAATTGCGCCATCAAACTTCTGCTTGCGGATTGCGACGCGCCGAGTGAACTTCCTGCAATAATGCCAATAAGATAAAACATCTCTTTCGATTGCACAAAATATGCACCGGCAACAATGCCCATCCACAAAAGTAAATTGATGTTGATGGTTTTCTTCGCACCAATTTTATCAGTAATCACTCCAAAAACTAATGAACCAACTATTCCCGATGCTTGCACTAACGCAAAGAGAAGAAGTATTTCTTGCAATGTAAAGCCAAGCGTATGTGTGGCGAAGAGTGATGAAAAAGAAATTACCGTTAAAATTCCATCATTGTAAATAAAGAATGCGAGAAGAAACCGCGCAGTGTTTTTGTAATTTTTTAGATGACCGATTGTTTCACCGACTCGTTGAATACCGGCGAGAATGTACGATGGTTTATGTTCAAACTTTTTTTTGTGATCGCGAAAAAAAATAAAGAGCGGCGCTGAGAAAACAAAAAAGATAATTGCTGCAATCAAAAAACTTAACCGAATGTTATGCTGATTGGATTCAATAAAACCATTTGCATACAGCGGCATGGCAATCAGCAGTGTGGCGAGTGAACCGACATACCCCATCGCGAAACCGTAACCGGAAACACGTCCGTAACTTCGTTCGGTGGTGATGTTGGGAAGAAACGCATCGTAAAAAACCAACCCGCCTTCAAAACCGATGTTTGCGAGAATGAACAATACCATTCCTTCAACAATCATTCCTGGTTTTACAAAGTAGAGAAGGGCAGTGCAGAGAATTGAAACAATGGTAAATCCGAAAAGAAAGCGTTTGCGTCTGCTGGAAAAATCTGCTGCCGCGCCGAGCACCGGAGAAATGAGTGCGGTCAGTAACATCGAAATGCTCACGGCGACACCCCACAATAAATCACCGCGCCCGCTGCCACCGACAACAATTTCTTTGAAGTAAAGAGAAAATCCGACCGCAACAACCATTACTGAAAATGATGTGTTCGCAAAATCGAATAACGTCCAAACAAAAATTTGAAATCGGGATGCCATGAAAGTAGTTGAGTGGTGAGTAGTTAGTATGTGAGTAAATTCTGTACGATGTAATAGAAAATATTTGTAAAAAAATTTTTCTCAATTACTCATGTACATAACTACTCAACTACTCAACTACTCTAAAAGTCCTCTTCCTTTTTTAGAAAGTGTTTTTTCTTTTCTCAAGTCGGTTAAAATAGAATCAAGAATGCCGTTGATAAATGTTCCGCTTTTATCAGTGCTAAAATCTTTTGCAATTTCAATTGCTTCATTGATGGAAACTTTTGGCGGGATGTCATCAAAGTACATCATTTCGCAAATCCCCATGCGCAAAAGAATTTTATCTATCAATGCAATACGGTGAAATTCCCAGTTCGCTGCTTTCTTTTTTATTAGTACATCAAATGCAGGTTGATGTTGTGTTGTCTCTAAAAATAGTTTCGTAGCAAATTCGTAATCGTCTGGATTCTTTTGTAATTCGCCAAGCACAGTTTCGATTACAAACGGCACCGGATTTTTAGAAATTTCGAGTGCATAGAGAGCTTGTAAAACTTTTTCTCGAACTTCATGCCGGTTGTGCGCTTTTGGTGCGTTTGCCATGTCTATCAATTTTCCTTTTGGTCAATAATTTTATTCAAGGTACGAAAAAAGAGGAAGCGAGGCAATGAAATGACTGAACAAATATCAATGCGAAGTAAAAGACATTTTTTAGAATTGTTAGAAGATGTAAAAACTAAAAGGAGGCAGTGTCAGGAGTCGGTTAGAAAACTTCGCGTATGCCATCCATGCCGATACTCCGGAAAAATTAATGGAGTATGATTTACAACTTCGCAAGGAAGCAAAAGCTAAAAACGTACCGACTCAGAAACCGGCAGTTACATTAGAAGATGATACGGATGGTGTGGGCTTTATTGTTTCTACAGTTACAGACCCCGAGGCTACAATGTATGAATGGTACAAAAGTATTGCAGCAGATGCCGGTAAAACGGATGTGATACCTGCGATGACGTTATTTAAAACTACGCAGAAGATTACATTTGTGGATGATGATGTAATAAAAGGGCAGCGTGTTTTTTATAAAGTTCGCGCGGTAAATCCAGCAGGCGTTGGTCCCTGGAGCGAACCGGTAAGCAAGGTGCAGTGATCAGTTAACAATTAACAATGACCAATTAACAACACCTGACATCCCGCTTTTTATGTTCTTTGCGTCCCGCTGCTCTCTAATGGGACTGCGGGGTGTCGAACGTTGTGCTTTATGTTTCTACTCGTCTCCAAAAAGATTTTGGGAACGAGATTTAAAAGAGTTACATTTTACGCAGTTGAGCAAGTTGCAGGGAGCGAAAAGAAAGAACGAGCTGCGGATTTTTTGTAAATGCCGAAATTATCATTGCGAAGACAAAAAAAATAATTACCTATGGAAAACTCTTTCAAAATAGTCAGTCAATTAGTAGAAGATTTCAAGTCAAATGAAAAAGCATATTTGGTATCGTCGTATTCGGAAAGCCAAGTGCGGCAAGATTTTATTGATAAATTCTTTACTGCATTGGGCTGGGACGTAACACATTCCTTCCAGAAAAATCCATATGAACAGGAAGTAAAGATAGAAAATAAAGTTACAATGGCTGGCTCACAGCGCAGAGCCGATTATGCCTTTTCGATTGCACCGAATTATGATCAAGTAAAGTATTTCGTTGAGGCAAAAAAACCATCGAGAAGTTTGGCAAATGCAGATGATTATTTTCAAACAATTCGTTATGCATGGAATACCCGAATACCAATTGCAGTTCTCACCGACTTTGAAGAATTTCACATTTTAGATTGTCGCCATAAACCGAATATCAAGACTGCACTTGATAGGAAGATTGCAGAATATCGATACACCGACTATACAAACGAAGAAACATTTGCAAAAATATTTCATTTGTTTGGTAGAGAAGCTATTGCTTCAGGGTCGTTAGAAAAATATGCAGCATCTCTTCCAAAGAAAGGAACCAAACAAAGCGGCGGAATGCAGCTCGTTGACGATGCCTTCTTGGAAGAGTTAGACGGTTATCGCGAGGTTCTTGCGAAAGCTTTTAAGAAAACAAACGAACAACTTCAAGGGGACGAACTAACCGAAGCAGTCCAACGAACAATTGACCGTCTTGTATTTATCCGCTTTCTGGAAGATAAAGGGATTGAAGATAGACAGATCATTGCAATCAATGATCCAAAGAATGCATGGAAATCGTTTGTAACACTTTGCAAAAGATTTGATCCAAAATATAATGGACTTGTATTTAAATCTCATAGAATTTTAGATAGTGGTGAATACAATTCACCGGACGGACAAGCATTTGCAGGAATTTGTCAAAAGATTTCTGATCCTTCTTCGCCTTATGACTTTAATCAGATTCCTATTTCGATTCTTGGAAGTATCTACGAACGCTTTCTTGGAAAAGTAGTTCATGCAACAGATAAACGTGTTAAGGTTGAAGAGAAACCGGAAGTCCGGAAAGCCGGTGGAGTTTACTACACTCCTGAATATATTGTTCGGTATATCGTGAAAGAAACTGTTGGCAAGCTGATTGATGGCAAGACACCCGAGGAAATTGCCCCGATGGCATTTGCCGATATTGCCTGTGGTTCTGGTTCATTTCTTATTGAAGTGTATGCACAGATTCTCGTTTACCATCTAAAATATTATTCAGATAACCCTGATACTGTCGGGAAGAATGTTCTTTTTGAGCGTGAAGGAAAGAAGTATCTAACGCTGAAAAAGAAAAAAGAGATTCTTACAAACAATGTGTACGGCGTGGATATAGATTTTCAGGCAACGGAAGTAACGCAGTTATCTCTCTATCTAAAGATGCTCGAAAATGCCACAATGAACGAAGCACATCAATTCGGAATGTTTAAAGAAACAATCCTCCCCGATCTCCGGCAAAATATTGTTTGCGGCAATTCATTAATTGGGAGAAATGTACTTGAAGGCGAACTCTTTTCTACAATTGATGAAGCCAAACTTAAACCGATGAATTTTGAAGATGTATTTCCGCAGATAATGAAGCGCGGCGGATTTGATGCGGTGGTGGGAAATCCGCCGTATTTAAAAATTACAGAAAATAATATTTCAGAAGAGATCTTGGAGTATTATAATAAAAGATTTAAATCTATTCATGGTGGAAGTTCTAAAAATTTGTTTCAACTATTTATCGAAAAAGTTTTGGAAATTAAACCTCGTTCTTTTAGTTACATTGTTCCCGAAGCATTACTAACGACAAATAGTAATGGTTTCATTCGTAAATTGATGCTAAATAATATGAGGTTAGCTGACCTAGTTGTATTTGAAAATTTCGTTTTCCAAGATGCAACAATAGGGTCAACTATTTTTGTCATGGATGGAAAAAAAAATGGGAATGAAACGAATGTTCAAAAACTTAGTTCTGATGGGAGTATAGATATCGTTAAAAAACTCATATTGTCTAATGATGAAAGTGTTTGGGATACTGCTTCCTCAAATGAAAATCAGGTGGTATTCAATAAGATGTATTCCAAATCGGAAGGAATGAAAAGTGTTGTGGAAATGTCCAAGGGGATGGTTGTTCAAGATAGGAAAAATCATCTTAGACAAACACCTAAAAAAAATGATTTACCTTTTGTTCTAGGAAATTCATTAAGTCGATATAAATTGCAATACAAAGATTACGCGAATTATTCAGAATTAACCATAATAGGTGGAACTAAAATATTAGAAAGACATATGACTGTTCCGAGATTGTTGATTCGTCGAACAGGAAGTATAATTTGTGCGGTCTACTCAGAAAATCCAGAACTAGTTGAAAGCACAGTTTATATTTTAACTTCGCCATCAAATAATCTAAAATATCTTCTTGGTATTTTAAACTCAAAAATCCTTACTTTTTATTTGCAACAAAAATTATTGACCAATATACAAGGTTTTCCTCAAGTCTTAATGGGCCAATTGGACCAACTTCCTATTCCAAAGATAGATTTAAGCAATTCTAAACAAAAATCTTTGCACGACAACATTGTAAAACTCGTCGAACAAATGCTCGAAGCAAAACAAAAACTCTCCGCCGCAAAAACCGATGGAGAATTAAGCCGCCTCGAAACACTCTGCACCTCGCTCGATCGAAAAATAGATGAAGCGGTGTACGAGTTGTACGGTTTAACGGAAGAAGAAATAATTATAATTGAAAAAGGATGATTCGAGATGAAAGAAGTTTACATTCTTGGAGCGGGTGCTTCAAATGACTTCGCAAAGTTGCCATTGGGTAAAGATCTGGTTTGGAAATATTTTAAGAACTGTAAAAAAATGACACCTGAAAAGAATGGCAAACCAGATTTTTCTGAGCAGGATATTGAGTTTCAAAACTATAATAAGTTTCTTTATGAAATGGGAGAATTATTCCCAATTTTTGCTGATGAGGCTGAAAAATTCAGGAGCAGGAATATTTTTTATAGTCCGCCAACAAATATTTCAAAAGAATATTATGTTGATGAAATTCTTCGCGTAGTACAGGAAAGTAAAAATAATGATCTTACCCATCTTCTAAGGATGCTAATGTTTGAGCATCTTACAGGTTTAAGTATCGACTCACGGAAATAAAAAATTGTACGAACAATTTGCAACGAAAATATTGAAAAATAAAAGAATCGAAGATGTCTGCATTATTTCATTTAATTTTGATTATCTATTGCAAGAAGATTTTAAGGAGAACGTATATTTTGATTATTTAATATCCTTTGATACAATAGATCCAAATAGAAAACTCCAGTATAAAAAAGAAAATCCCCTGCCCTTGCTTAAACTAAATGGCTCTTTAGATTGGTCTTTTTGTCCAAATTGTGGAAAGCTTACGTTGTTATTTCCACATTTATTTCCCAATTTTTATTATCAAGCCAAATGTAACAATGGATGTGGCGGTTCACTCCGACCATTTATTGTAATCCCACATGAAAAATATAACGAGAAAATTGAAGTTTTATGGAGAACCGCCAGAGAGTTTTTGTCTGAAGCTGAAAAGATTACAATCATTGGCTATTCATTTCCCGCGTACGACGACAAGGTAAAAAAACTTTTTTGCTGTTATCTGAACAAAAATGCTGAAGTATATGTGGTCGATAAAAAAGAAAAGCAATCAACAGCTATTGATGGAACAAAACTGCAAATTAATAATATATTTACGCACAACAAATTAATCAAATTTTCTTTTGATGGTTTTGCAAATTATGTTGAACACTCAGGCAATGTGAAATTTGTTGCTTGAAGCAAAACAAAAACTCACATCTGCCAAAAACAACGGAGAAGTAAATCGCCTCGAATTACTCTGCGCATCGCCCGTCCGCACATTTAAGGGTATGGGCACAAGAGCGCACAGACAAGGGAACGCATGGGCACAAGAGCGCACGGGCAAGGGAACGCATGGGTATGCGTTCCTACACATACATAAACGGATTTTCGATAGAGACGGACAGGTTCACAGATCACACAAGATGTAGGACACCTTTAAGGTGTCCTACATCTAACACTCCAATTCACATACCCTTCCGAAAATTATTTTTTAAGATTATTCTTTTCATTGTTCATTTCTTTTGACGGATCAATTCCAAAGAGTATAAAGATTTTATAAAGACGAAAAATCAGTCTGCGTCCTCTTAATTTTTGGATTTAAACAATTTCTATGGTATTTTTATTTTCAAATGATAGAAAATTTTTTTTCTCTTACGGAATCCGAATCCTCATCCACTCAACAAACACTAAAGCATAATCTTCGCATGCATATTGGTGACGGCAGTATGTATGTTTTCGGACTGAGTTTTATGGCTGTGCAAACTATTGTGCCGGTTCTTATGCATACCATTGGTGCAGGTTCGCTGGCGATCAGTGCCGTTCCTGTATTGTGGATGTTTGGTGCAAGTATTCCGCAAGCATTTTTGGTTCATTACTCTGTTCCGACAGAATACTCTCGCACGCCAATGCTTCGTTATGGATTGCTTCACCGGATATTCTTTTTTTTAATCGCCTGTTTTATTCTTCTTGCAACGTATGTTTCTGATGCAACTTCAGTAATTGTATTACTATTGCTTTTATTGCTCACTGCAACATTTGGAAGTTTGGGAGGGCTGCCATGGTTTCATGTGTACAATAAAACAATGCCGGTAAAACTTCGCGGGAGAATGTTTGGTTTGCGTCAATTTATTGGAGCGGTGTTGGGAATTTGCGGCGGTTATATCGTGAACAGAGTTCTTAGTGTTGTTGCATTCCCATTAAATTTTTCCATTCTCTTCGGCGTAGGTTTTCTTGTTATGATGGCATCCTACGCTTTTCTCCGGAAAATTATTGAACCGCCAATGATGTTGAAAGTAAAACAGACTGAATCAAAAATATCTTTTTGGAATGAAGCAAAATATATTCTTCGAGCGAATAAAAATTTTCGATATTATCTTTTTGCCGATGCGCTTGGATTAATGTCGTTAACTGTTTCTGCATTTTACAGTATATATGCGATAGAAAAATTTCATCTCCCATCTTCATACGCCGGCACATTTACAGCAATCGTGATGTTCACGAACGTGTTTGGCAATATTCTTTTCGGATGGTTTGCTGACCATTACGGCAACAAAATTAATATAGTAGTGTTAGTGTTGAGTTCTGCTGTTGCTAGTTTGCTTGCGCTGACTGCTGATGATATTGTGCTGTTTGGATTCGTGTTTGTATTTATGGCAAACACAATAACACTGCAAGGCATTTCACGCCTTTCGCTTGTTGCGGAAATGTGCAATGAACAGCAGCGTCAAACGTACGTTGCCTTGTTCAATGTCTTAACTGCACCAACAATGTTTATTGGAATTATATTCGGCTCGTTGGTGCCTGTGCTTGGATACACAACAATTTTTCTTTTTGGAGTTGCGCTTGCGTTATCGTCTGCGGTGATTTTGTTGTTCCAAGTGAAAGAACCTCGTTCTCGTTTTTGAAAGTTATAGGGCGGTTCCAAAAATTGGTTTTTATTTCACCGCAAAGACGCAAAGGAAAAAAATAAGCAACTACTCAAGGTGGCAAATTAAAAATTCGTTCGCCGCGGCGAATCACCCCCTTTTCCCGAAGGGATGTTCCAAGGGAATGGCGTTGCCACCTTCGGCACTGGGGGAGAAAATTCCCTCCCCTAAAAGGGGAGGGATAAAGGGCAATGCTGTCAACTTAAGGAAAAAATTTCTAAAAAATAAAGTAGGACAGGCATTCCTGCCTGTCATTTTTAAATAATTATTGACAGACAAGAATGTCTGTCCTACCGGATCGTTCTTAAACTGACAGCATTGGGGATAAAGGGTGGGGTTGTTTTCGCTGAGTAGTTACGAAAAAAAAATACATTTAAATCAATACTTTGCGTCTTTGCGGTATAATTTATTTTTTTGAATTTTTAGAACTCCCCTATAGCAAGATTGGACTTTTAGATTCAAATCTTCATAGATTAATGCTAAGAGTTATATTGAGGGCACTTCTAAAAACTAGTCCCGAAGGGATCCCTTCGGGATTACGAAACCTTCAAGGTTT
>CAYHZL010000031.1:0-23674 GCA_964361075.1 uncultured Chitinophagaceae bacterium | reverse complement strand
TGTCCTACCATACCTCTCTTAAGTTGACAGCATTGGGGATTAAGGGTGGGGTTGTCTTCGCTGTGTAGTTATTTTTTTTTAAAGTATAGAGAAATGAAAAGTGAAATTCAAATACATATCCTACATTTCTGAATATGTGGAGAATTTCCGCATACGGCGTTCAAAATTTTTGCTTGTTTGTTAAATGAATGCTCACTAAATTCATGTGCAAAAAAAATGTATCACTCACTTTAATACCACATACGTATGAGACTCGATAGACTTCTCCAAGCCCTCCTTCCCCACGACGAACATTTTTATTCTTTCTTCAACGAATCTGCAAGCATAATGGTGAAAGCAGCAGAGGCACTCAAAAAACTTCCGCTTGCTCAGCCGGCAGACCGCTATGCTATCTGCAAACAAATTGAAGAGTTGGAACAGCAAGCCGATGTAGTAACACACAAAGCATTCGATGAATTGAATAGCACATTCGTTACACCGTTTGATCGTGAAGATATTCATTTGCTGACTTCAACACTTGATGACATTATTGATTACATGGATGGCAGTGCGAAAAGATTTATTCTGTATAAAATTCAGGAATGTCCTCCC
The DNA here is from genome assembly GCA_964361075.1 of uncultured Chitinophagaceae bacterium. Lineage (GTDB taxonomy): Bacteria > Bacteroidota > Ignavibacteria > UBA10030 > UBA8401 > CAYHZL01. Next base: position 23,083 of record CAYHZL010000031.1, on the reverse strand, counting down.
GCAATTTCTGAACTCGCCGAAGTTGTGTATAAATCTGCACTCGAAATTCAGCGCGGCATTGCGCTCTTGCAGGATATGAAAGACATCGATGTGCTGAATTCCGTCATCAGAAATGTGAACGAGTATGAAAATGAAGCCGACAAAATTTTTGATAGAGCAATCGAAGAACTCTTTGAAAATGAAAAAGACCCGATCAAACTTATTAAACTTAAAGAAGTGCTAGTCGGCTTGGAAACTGCAACAGACAAATGCGAAGATGTAGCCAACGTTCTTGAAACCATCATGATTAAACACGCGTAATATTTTTTCTTTCCTATGCTTACTACCGTTGTCGTTATTATTATTATTGCACTCATTTTTGATTTCCTTAACGGGTTTCACGACTCAGCAAATTCCATCGCAACTATTGTTTCAACCCGCGTTCTCACTCCACGAAAAGCGGTGATGTGGGCTGCGTTCTTCAATTTAGTTGCTGCGTTTTTATTTGAGACACACGTCGCCAAAACAATCGGCAAAGGATTAATTGATTTACATTATGTGAACATGTATGTCATCATGAGCGGACTTCTCGGCGCCATTGCCTGGAATATCATTACATGGTATTATGGAATTCCTTCAAGCTCTTCTCACGCACTCATTGGTGGATACGCTGGCGCAGCAATTGCAAATGGCGGTTTTGGTGCGGTCATTTACAGCGGCTGGACAAACACACTTATCTTCATTGTCATTGCACCATTGATGGGTATGTTTATGGGATTTACGATTATGACAGGATTGATGTGGTTGTTTCACAAACGTTCTTCAACAAAAGTAAATGGCTGGTTTAGAAAATTACAATTAGTCTCCGCCGCATTTTACAGTCTTGGTCACGGAACGAATGACGCGCAAAAAACGATGGGCATTATCACAACCTTGTTGATGACTGCCGGCGTGCTGAAAACATTTGAAGTGCCGTATTGGGTTATCCTTTCATCCCATGCCGCCATTGCGTTAGGAACATTGTTCGGCGGATGGCGAATTGTAAAAACGATGGGACAAAAAATTACCAAACTGAAACCGGCTGGTGGTTTTGCTGCAGAAACTTCCGGCGCAATCACATTACTTATTACTGCGTGGTTTGGCATTGCCGTCAGCACAACACACACTATCAGCGGTGCAATTATGGGTGTTGGTGCAACAAAACGCGCATCTGCAGTTCGTTGGGGACTTGCAGGAAATATTATTCTTGCATGGATTCTGACAATTCCGGCTTCTGCTTTAGTAGGCGCTGTTTGTTATTGGATTGTTTCGTTGTTTACAAAATAAGGGCGTTTCCAAAAATATTGAAGGTCTCGCAATTAATTCTTCGCAAGAAAACTTTTCAAAACTTCCACCTGAAATGCTGCTTCATCCGCGCAAAATTTAATTTTTTCAAATCGCTCTTGCAACGCAGTAATGGAAGCCATCGCAGTATTATTAATCATCTCGTCCGGCTTGATAATGTGCAGAGCAAAAAACAACACAATCCAATCAAGCACTTTTTCAAATCGTTCTTTATTAAAGTACCAGGCATCCTGATATTGATGCACATTAATATAATCTGCCACGCTAAAGTCATTGAATATATGTTCAATGCAATCCTCGTCATCAAAGAATGCCATTGTTTCCGGTTCACTATCAATCAGAATTTTTATAAGCGCGGCGCTGTCGCTCGCTTCATGATATTCTTTACCGAGTTGTTGGAAAATTGCAATCACTGTTTTTTCTGAATGAAAAAGATTTTCAACATAGAGCGAATGTCTCCCCTGAATATTCTTTGTTAACGATTTCAGAAATTGTGATAAACATAAGAGCGCCATACCTTCGTCTGAACTGGTACTCAGTGGAACATCAGAACTATTCGATAATGAAGTGGTGGTACGCTTACTGCTGCCATTTTTTTTCTCACTGATTTTTTTGTCAGCATCTGCACTAGAGCGATGCAGAGCATTAACTTTCTGCAATAGTCCGCGTAATTCTATTGTCATCTCATCCAGCGGTGCTACCGATTCGTCAATAGCTCTTGCTTCATTGCAAAGCCGAACATAGTTATTTTCCATTATTGCATACTGCGGCGTATTGAAATCAATTTTTTCTTTCACAGTACAAAGTGACCGTATCTCGAGTAATTGATCTTTGTGTAAAAATTCCTGCAGCGCTTTGCGGAATGGTTCTAAACGGATTTCGTCTAATTCAAATTGAAGATTGGATGTTCCATTTCCATTTAAACGATTAACAAGTGCAGAATATTTTCCCGTGTTATCATATATTTCGGCAAAGTCTAAAAATATTTTGTATTCAAATGCACGCACATAGACATACATGCCTTGTTCAGCCAACTCTTTGCCGGAACGAATATATTCCAAATTGGATTTGTAATCACGAAACGTATAGAAAATATTTTCAGAAGAATTAATATGCAGTGCTTCACTTAAACTTTTGCTTCTCAATGTTCCACTTCCTTCCCCGCCCATTACTTTAGGAACAGAAATACGAACCCATCCACCGCACTCTTCATACTTATTGTGGAAGAAAACTAATGCACGCTCACCATTACTCATATTCGAATAGGCAAAGATATTTTCATTGACAAAGCCGCGTGTATCTTGAACATCGTACAATTCAAAATTCACAACCTGACTAAACAGATGGCGCTTCTTCATGATCGGAAATATTTCGTGTTCATGACGGCGAATAAGATAATCATCGGGAACTTCATCATAGTACGCCCGTTTATATTCCATACCGTACTTTTCAGTAAACCCTTCAATTTGTCCGTGTGCAAACATTGGAAGTCCCGGCATCGTTACCATCATCAACGCAACGCCAAAATATTTATCATCTTTACCAAATTGTTCGATTGCGGTGTGCTCATCAGGATTGCTCATGAAATTTACATAGCGCTTTAAAATTTCAGGATTAAACTCCAGAGTGCTTTTTATCAGACCACGATACTTTGAATTTTCTTCTTTCATCATCATGTGCATGAACGCGCTGTTGTACACGCGATGCATGCCAAGTGTTCGCACAAAATATCCTTCCATCAGCCAAAATGCTTCTGCAAGTAATAGTGTGTTCGGCATTTCGTGGTTAATGCGATCAACAACTTCACGCCAAAATTCATTCGGGAATGTTTGATGAAAATGTTCGTTGGTAATTGCAAAATCTGACCGAGACGGAATGCTGCCGTGCGCGCCCGGCACCGGAAACCATAATCGTTGATAATGTTTCTTTGCTAAAATCATTGCTGCATCGAAACGAATAATAGAAAATTTTCGAGCAGTGTGTAAAATAGTTTGAATGACTGCTTCGCGCACATCGGCACGCAAAAGATTTAACTGTGCTGTATCATTCCACGGCATGTTGGTGCCATCGTTGCCATGATAGAAATATTTCACATCGCCCGTACGTCTGTCTATTCGCTGGAAGACAACCGCCGCATCACTTTTACTCCAATATCCGTCTTCAATACGAATTTCAATAGTATCATCATCAGAAATATTTTGTCCTGTAAATTTATAATTCGGATATGGACTGTGCTCTGATTGAATAAAATATTCCGGATGTTCAATGACCCATTTCGAAAAAATTCCCATGTGGTTCGGCACCATATCACCGGCAAGACGAATGCCGCGATGCATTGCACGATGGTGTAAATTTTGAAACGCTTCTTCACCGCCGAGATCGTTGGCAATAACATAATCATACAGCGAGTATGCCGACGGCACCGCTTCGCTGTTCCCCATCATTTGTTTTATTTTTTGCGACGCATTACTTCGTTCCCACAAACCGATGAGCCACAATCCGGTAAAATTCCAGCGCACAAGCAGGTCAAGTTCTTCATCGGGAATTTGATCGAGGCGTGTAATAGAACGTTGATATTTTTTTGAAAGCTGCGAAAGCCATACGTACGTATTCTTGGCGAGCACAACCACTTTCGGCATCCAATCCAAATCATTCGTGAAACGTTCCGATTCGTACTGGCTGTATTCGAACGATACATCGAATGCGCCGGCTTTACGTCTCAATCGTTCTTCTTCTGTCAACACATCTGTTTTATAATTCGGAATAAATGTTTCGATATCAGGTTTGCCGCCGTGTCCTTTGCCAAAAAGATATTTTCCTTCTTCATGGATAAGTTCAGCGCCACCTGAAATTTTTTCAATAAAATGTTGTGAAAGAATCAATCCCCATTTTTCTTTGATAAAAGCCAATTGCCCTGCCAATGTATTCGGGCTTGCAAAAATCGGCATTTTCAAAACATCGAAAACATATTTTTGTTCCGGTCCGAACGGTTTTTCATTTTGAAAAAATTTTTCCAACTCAGTAATAATGTTACCGTACGATGTTTGTTTTTTTAGTTCTGTATCATCAAACAATGCGTTATATGGTTTAAATGCCGGATTAAAATTTGCAAAAAACAATAACGTTAATTCTTCCAGCGTAATTGATTTGTTTGACATAGTTCCTGTTGATGCAGCATAATATTCTTCCACTGTTTGCTTGTTGCGATACACATCAACTGGAGGAAAATCTGAGATAAATTTTTTCAAACAGATGTCGATCTTCTCTTCGCCTATCACTGATGAGAGATGACTGTATGCTTTATCAAATACTTTGGGATTATCTTTTTCCTCATATAAACGAAGCAAGTAATGATTAATTTCATCAATCAATCCCATTGCATTCAATTCGCCGGCTCGGACAACATGAGCAGGATTAGCTTCGTTCATTTTTTGCGCCAACACACGTACAGTATAATAATTCGGGAAAATCACATTGCCATTGATGGAAAAGAGAGCCTCATCTACTCGATGTGTATCGCGAACAGCTCGATGAATATGAAACTCAAATATCTTTTGCACAGACAAACACTGCAACTCTTCATTCGAAAAATACGTAAGGCGAACAGCAAGAGAAAACTTTGAAAAACTTCGATTCATAAAAAAACTCCGGAGTAACAGAACAACACAACAAAAATTATATTAAGGGCAGTTCTAAAAATTCATTGTTTCACCGCAAAGGCGCAAAGAAAACAACTATTAAAGCATAATAAAATCAATACTTTGCGACTTCGCGTCTTTGCGAGAAATTTTTTTTTCAATTTATAGAACCGTCCTTAAGATAATACACAAATATTTTTCTTTCTTCAATTAATTTGAATTTGTATATTTATGGCGGATGAAGGGCCGTTAGCTCAGCTGGGAGAGCGCCACAATGGCATTGTGGAGGTCAGCGGTTCGATCCCGCTACGGTCCACTAAGAAAAAATGCTCGTTATATTCTCGCTATAGTTGTTAAACACCTCGCAGAGAGCGTCCCGTCAACGCAGTAACCTAAACCACATAGAAACATAAGGGCACATATCCCAAGAGGATGTGCCACCTTCGGCTGAAAACTATGTGAACTATGTTCCTATGTGGTTCTTAGTTTTAATTATACAGAACGACTCAATAAAAAAAATAGGTAACTACACAGCGTAGCAAATTATAAATTCGTTCGCCGCGGCGAATCACCCCCTCTTTGCTTCTCCCCCTTTTCCCGAAGGGATGCCTTCGGCACTGGGGGAGAAAATTCCCTCCCCTAAAAGGGGAGGGATAAAGGGTGGGGTTGTCTTAGCTGAGCAATAAAAAAAATAGTTTACCAAAAATAAAAAAGGCGAAACATAAGTTTCGCCTTTTCATTTATTCGTCGGGGTGAGAGGATTCGAACCTCCGACCTCTTGGTCCCGAACCAAGCACTCTAACCGGGCTGAGCTACACCCCGAATATTTTCTGCATCAAGATACAACTTATTCAAATATTTTCAAAATATTTTCTGCAACAGCTGCAATTTGTATTTCATCACTTATATCGAACCATTGAATTTTTTTCTCTTGTCGAAACCACGTCATTTGACGTTTTGCAAAACGACGACTGTTTTGTTTCATCAATTCTATCATTCGTTCGTACAAAATTTCTTTTCGTAAATATGCCAAGGCTTCTTTGTAACCAACAGTCTGCATAGATTTATATCGATCGTCGTACCCCATCGTTAGTGCAGATTGAACTTCCGCGAGAAATCCTGCTTCAATCATTTTTTCTACACGTTTATTTATGCGATCATAGAGCGCTGCTCTCTTCCAATCTAATCCGACAAGCGTAGCGTTAAAAAATTGTTTCTGATCCTGTTCTGCATGATGGTTTGAAATAGATTTACTTGTTGAGTAATATACTTCTAACGCGCGAATAATTCTTCGCGTGTTGGATGGCAGCATACGTTCAGCAGCCATTGGATCAACATGTCGCAATTCTTCAAGCAAGAGTTCAGCACCCTGATTGTGTAAACGTGTTTCTAATTGTTGTCGAATTTCTGTAATTCGACTCGGACCTTCAAATAAGCCATACAGAAAAGAATGAATATATAATCCGGTTCCCCCTGCAACAATTGGAAGCTTCCCTCTCTGAATTATTTCATTCGCGATTTTTCTTCCTTGCACACTAAAATCGCCCGCATTGAAATGTTCGTCAGGTAAATGCGAATCAATAAAATGATGCGGCACAAACGCTAATTCATCCGCAGACGGTTTCGCTGTTCCAATCGTGAGATACTTGTATACTTGACGAGAATCAGCAGAAATTATTTCTGAAGGAATGCGTTTTGCAATTTCTAACGCAAGCGCACTCTTCCCCGATGCAGTGGGACCAACAATGACAAGAATTTTCGGAAGTAATGTTTGCACAAATTAAAATTGTATAGAAGAAAAACAAAAGAACAAAAAACGTAACTGTTCAACGTAATACAGACTTCAAATGATTTTCTACAGAAACACATTGAACATACACCACAGATGACACGGAAACAATATTGATGTTCACGGATTACATTATTTAAATTCTCTGTATGAATCCGTGTTTTTTCTGTGCTTCGCCGCAGCGAATGTGGTTAATGCTTTACTCAATCAAAATAATTTCGTAACTACTCAGCGAAAACAACCCCACCCTTTATCCCTCCCCTTTTAGGGGAGGGAATTTTCTCCCCCTGAAAGGGGGAGAATCAAAGAGGGGGTGATTCGCCGCGGCGAACGAATTTTTAATTTGCCACGCTGAGTAGTTACATAATTTCTTTTAAAAAAACTGCATTCGAAATTATTACTATTTTTAATTCCAGCCATTCTTCCCGATCAACGGCACAAATTTAAATCCATCAACACTCTGCGTAGAGAATTCTTCCCCGCGTCTTGTAATAATTTGCAATTGCTGCACATCGCGCGAACCAACGGGAATAACTAATCTTCCGCCTTCTGCTAATTGATTCTTTAATGAATCTGGAATGTGAGGTGCACCGGCAGTAACAAGAATACCATTGTATGGCGCAAATTTATTCCAACCAATTGTACCATCGCCACCCTTTGCAGTAATATTCAACTTTAGTGAATCAAAAATTGTACGAGCTTTGTTGAGCAAACCAACATGTCGTTCAATCGTAAAAACTCTGCACCCCATTGTTGCAAGTACTGCAGATTGATATCCTGAACCGGTACCAATTTCCAAAACCTTGTCGCCTTGTTTCACTTGTAACGATTGTGTCATAAACGCAACCGTGAACGGCTGCGAAATTGTTTGTTCAAAACCGATAGGCAGCGCAATATCTTCATACGCTTTATTAATAAACATTCCTTCAACAAAAATATGGCGCTCTACTTTAGCCATTGCTTCAAGTACTTTTGCATCAGTAATTTTACGTTCTTTTAATAATGCAATCATTTCCTGTCGTTCAGTATCAAATCGTGCCAACGTATTCCTAATATTGTTTGAAAAGTGTTGTAATAAAATTAATTGTCGTTGCTACATGTGTCATGTTGCTTTTTTCACCTGCGTAAATTGTTTCGATAGGAAGCGAGCCGATTGTAAAATGTTTTTCTGCGGCTTTTATGAGAAATTCAGTTTCTGCTTCGAAGCCATGTGATGCGAGAGAAATATTTTGTATCACATTCGTACGAATAAAACGAAAACCGGATTGACTATCACTAATTGCTATTCCCGTTCGCGCATTCACTAAAAAAGTTGTAATCACATTTGATGCAATCCGATGAAGCGGCATTCCTTTTTTATTGTGCAAGCGGTTGCCGATTATTACATCATACTGGCAGACTTCATGCAAAGCCACAAATCGCGGAATATCTTCCGGCTTGTGTTGTAAATCTGCATCCATGGTAATTACTGCGTAAAAATTATTTCGCACTGCAAAATCAAATCCTGTTTGAAGCGCCGCTCCTTTTCCTCTGTTCGTTTCGTGCCGTAATATATGTATGCCTGCGCATTCTGCAATTGCAGTCGTTGCATCCGTTGAACCATCATCTATAACAAAAATATTTTTAGGTGAAACGATAAGAACCGTTCTTTGTAAAAGTTCAGCAAGACTGTAAGAAGCATTGTATGCAGGAATGAGAACCGCGGTACGATCGAGCGTCGTTACCATCTATACATCCGTTTGAATTGATTGTGTGTAATTTTTCCACGTGCGTTGCAATAAACGTTCTCGTAGTTCTTTCCGAAGTTCATGAGCAGAAATTTTTCGAAAAAGTTCGCCATTTTCAGCAAGAGAAATTATTCCTGTTTCTTCCGAAACAATAACCGCAATTGCGTCGGTCAATTCCGAAACTCCGAGTCCCGCACGATGCCGCATACCAAGCACCACTTCGCCAATACGAGTGTTGGCTGAAAACGGCAATGTGCAACGAGCCGCTTCAATAATTCTATCGTTCACAATAACGGCGCCGTCATGCAACGGAGATTTTGGATTGAAAATAGAAAGAAGCAGCGAGCGGCTGATGTGTGCATTCAGCATGATACCTGTTTCACTAAATGATTTCATACCCGTTCCGCGAGAAATAATAATCAACGCGCCTTGTTTCTTTTTTGAAAGATCAATTGCCGCGCTTGCAATTTCTTCAATTGATTCATTCGCATTCAATCGCAGAAACATTCGCACAAATCTGTTTCGCGCAACTGTGGAAAGTAATCTTCGAATTTCCGGCTGGAACAAAATGATGAACGCAATAATCCACACATTAGTAATCGTATGCAACAACGAACCGATTGCTTTTAAATTTGCTGCTTGTGCCGCAAAGGAAAATGCAATGATAACAACAAACCCGATAAATATTTGTGCCGCAACAGTTCCGCGCATAATGACATACAGACGATAAAAAATAAATGCGACAATCAAAATATCAATCACGTCAACTGCTGTAAATGATATAAAACCGATTTTAAATAATTCCATCACAACGGCACCTCGCATTGTTGAATAGCATCAACCATCACTGCTACCCGTTTCATTTCCTTCACATCATGTACACGAATAATTTTTGCACCATTCATGACAGCAACTGCAACTGTTGCCGCTGTCCCTTCAAGACGTTCATTGACCGGCAAATTCAAAACATCACCGATAAATCTTTTGCGCGATGTTCCGACAAGAATAGGACATCCTAACTCTTCAAATTCATGAAGATGATGGAGTAACATTAAATTGTGCTGGAGATTTTTTCCAAAGCCGATTCCTGGATCAATAATAATTTGTTGAATACCGGCAGCGTGTGCTTTCTGAACACTGTTGCACAATTCTTCTTTCACTTCAGCAACAACATTATTGTATGAAGGATTATTTTGCATCGTTTTCGGCGTTCCTTGAATGTGCATCGCAACAAGTGTTGCTTTGTTGTTAGCGATGACATCAACCATGCGTTCGTCAAACTTTAATCCGCTGATATCGTTTACAATTGAAGCACCATTCTGCAATGCTTGTTCAGCAACAATAGATTTGTATGTATCAATTGAAATAATAACATCGTTCTGTTTTTTCAATTGTTGAATAACCGGAATGACGCGCCGCAATTCCTCATCAACAGAAATTTCTTCTGCATTCGGTCGCGTTGATTCTCCGCCGATATCAATAATGTCAGCGCCATCAGCAATCATTTGTTCTGCATGAGCAATTGCACGCTCGGCAGAAAAATATTTTCCTCCATCAGAAAAAGAATCCGGTGTAACATTCAGTACACCCATCAAGAATGTTCGTCGGGAAAAATTCAATTCTTTTCCATTGCAGGTAAACACTACGTGTGGGCTTGTATCGTTCATAACAACAAAAATATATTCAATAAAAAACCCTCTTACAAGTAAGAGGGTTTTTTATTACGATTTTTTTTGAGCGCGCATTGCTTTTGCTCTTGCTTTCATCTTCGCTTTATGCTTCCGATGTTTTTTGTCAGCGTTTTTTCCTTTTTTATTCAAAAGTACATCACTCCTTTCTGTTGATAATGTGTTATGATTCACTACATGAATGATAAAATCCGCAAGTCATGCAAAATAGTTCGCACTTTCTGCTCGTTAATTGAGTTCCACAGTTCACACAATACTGCCAATAGTGTGGCGGAGTTTGAATTTCAATAGTCTGAATTTTTATCAATGGAAACAGCGATGGTATTTTCGTGATTTCTTTTTTTGTGTCCATGCGCCGATTAAATAACTGATGTTACGCATTACAAAAATAAGTAAGAGATGGAGTCCACCTTCCTAAACAAAGACACACGAATTTGAAACATATCATACATTCATTAGATAAGGTGGACTCCATCTTTTGCCTTTTGCATAACTTCAGTAAATAATATTCAAATTGCATCTTGAAATCAAGAAGAATTACAGTTCCTGAAGATATCCGTCATTCATAATAATTTCTTCAAACTTTTGCTTCACGATAATAATCGGCAAGAGCGATTCGTAATGTTGCACAAGAAACTCGAGCCGTTTGTTTTCTGAATCCATTGAAAGAAAAAGTTGGCGTTGAATCAATTCAAGTCCGGATTTTTGCACAAGAAAAAAAGATGTAATTGATTTTTGCGGCTTCCGCTGCGCTTGCGGTACCATTCCCTTAAAAGCAATCTTTACAAAACGATTGTATAATGTAATTGCATGCTTCAGCAATTCATCATTTGGTTCTTCCTTGATATCATCGTAGTACGAAATTTTTCCGATATGATATGGATGCGGGGATTCAAGAAGTGCGAGTAATGTATAACGTCGTCTGCCTTTGACCACAATATCCATTGTTCCATCATCATATTTTTTTTCTGATGAAGAAACAATAACCGTACAACCTATCGAACGGATTTTTTGTTCGTGGATAAGATTGATTCCAAATTCCTTCCCTTCAGCAAGACATTCACAAATGAGAATTTTATATCGTTCTTCGAAAATATGTAACGGCAACATCGCGTCAGGAAAGATAACGGCGTTCAGAGGAAAAATTGGAAGAATTTCTGATGGTTGATTTGTTAGTTCCATAAAAAAAGTAAACCTTGCAAAGTATTTTTATTCTGCAAGGTTATTGTAAAAATTATTTCGTCGCTTCAGCAAAACGTTGAGCAACATCATCCCAATTGACAACATTCCAAAACGCTGCAAGATAATCAGCACGGCGATTTTGATATTTCAAGTAGTACGCATGTTCCCACACATCAACGCCCAGCACTGCAGTTTTTTCTTCCATAATCGGGCTATCTTGATTTGCTGTTGAGATGATAGAAAGTTTTCCGCCATCAGCAATTAACCACGCCCAACCGGAACCGAAACGTTTCATTCCCGCATCTGCAAATTGTTTTTTAAATTCTTCCAAAGAACCGAACGAAGTTTTTACCGCATCAGCCAATTTTCCCGTAGTCGGTTCTGCAACACCTTTTTTTAATTGTTGCCAGAACATTGTATGGTTCACATGTCCGCCGACATTGTTACGTACTGCTGTACGAATTGTTTCCGGAATAGCGTTGAGGTTTGAAATTAATTGAATCGCTGTTTTCCCTTGCAAGTCTGCATAGTTTGCGAGAGCATTATTTAAATTTGTAACATACGCTGCATGATGTTTATCGTGATGAATTTCCATCGTCTTTGCATCGATGAATGGTTCAAGCGCATCGAACGCATAACCAAGTGGTGCTACTTCATGTGTCATTTTTTTTATCTCCTTCGTTTGTTGTGTAATTGTTTGTTGTAAAATTTGTGCAGAAGCCGCTGCCGTAAATGTTCCGGCTATTGCCAGCGACACTGTTTGTAAAAACTTTCTACGATTATGAGACATATTTTTTTGTGATTACATTCCTAATGTTAATCGTGCTTCTTCGGTCATCATACTCGGATCCCAACGAGGTTCCCAGACGATTTCCACTGTTGCACCGGTAATACCTTTCACAGACTCTGCTCGTTGTTTTACTTCAGGCGGAAGTGATTGCGCAGCCGGACACGACGGTGATGTGAGTGTCATTTTAATATTTGAGTGTCCCAATTCATTCACGTTCACTTCATAGACTAAACCAAGTTCGTAAATGTTCACAGGAATTTCCGGATCGAAAACCAAACGCAACGCATCGGCAATCTGTTCTTTCAAGACAATTATTTCAATACCACTGAGTGGTTGTTGTTGAATTGTTTGTTCCATAATTATTTCACTCACTTTTAATTTGGCTTTTCATCTTCTGTCGAAACAACATGTTGGTTCACCATTGCAGCATTCAACGCATGCCACGCCAGACCTGCACATTTAATACGTGCAGGAAATTCTGCAACACCGGAAAGCGCGCCAAGACAGCCAAGTTCTTCAATATCTTTATCAACATCGTGTTGTATGTTGCGTGTGATAACGTTGTGAAATCTTTCAAATAATTGTTTCGCTTCTTCTACCGTTCCACCTTTTACTGCGGTCGTCATCATTGAGGCAGATGATTTTGAAATCGCGCAGCCATTCCCTTGAAATCCGACATCCACAATTTTATCACCGTCAATTTTCAAATATATTGTGTAATGATCGCCGCACAACGGATTATATCCATCAGCAAGATGTGTTGCATCTTCTATCTTTTTAAAATTTCGCGGCGTCTTGTTATGTTCAAGAATAAGTTGTTGATAGAGTTCGTTGAGTGCACTCATTATTTGAAAACTTCCTTTACTTTGTGGATGCCTTTCACCAGCAAATCAATTTCTTCTTTTGTGTTGTAGAAGGCAAACGATGCGCGAGCGGTTGCATGAATTCCCAGCCACTTCATCGCCGGTTGTGTGCAGTGATGTCCTGTGCGAATGGCAATGCCTTCCTGATCTAAAATTGTTCCGATATCGTGTGGATGCGCAGAGTCCATCACAAATGAAAGAACGCTTGCTTTCTCACGTGCTGTGCCGATGATGCGAACACCATTAATTGAAGATAGCGCATCCGTTCCGTACGTAAGAAGTTCAGTTTCATATTCAGAAATTTTTTGATAACCAATCTGTTGCACATAGCGAATCGCTGCGCCAAGTCCGATAACACCTGCAATATTTCCTGTGCCGGCTTCAAATTTGTACGGCAGTTCATTATAAATTGTTTTTTCAAATGTAACGGAGAGAATCATATCACCGCCGCCTTGATACGGATTCATCGAATTCAAAAAACTTTCTTTACCGTACAACACGCCGACACCGGTCGGACCAAATAATTTATGTCCGGAAAAAGCAAAAAAATCGCAATCGAGTTCTTGCACATCAACGCTGAAATGAGAAACAGCTTGCGCACCATCCACAAGTACCGGCGTTCCATTCGCGTGCGCTAAAGAAATAATTTTCCGTAGTGGATTAATCGTTCCGAGCGAATTTGAAACATACACAACTGAAACTAACTTTGTTTTCGGCGACAACAATTTTTTGAATTCATCAAGAATCAATTCGCCTTGATCATTCATCGGTAGTACACGCAAGATTGCCTTCTTTTCATCACAGAGCATTTGCCACGGAACAATATTGGAATGATGTTCCATCGCAGAAATGATCACTTCATCCCCTTCAGATAAAAATTTTCTTCCGTAACTCTGCGCAACAAGATTGATGCTTTCTGTTGTTCCGTGTGTAAAAATAATTTCCCTGCTTGTTTTCGCATTGAGAAATTGTTTTACCGTTTCACGAGTCAACTCGTACGCATCCGTTGCAATTTGGCTGAGCCGATGAACGCCGCGGTGAATGTTCGCGTTTTGTGTACGATAATAATTTGACTCTGCTTCGATAACGCTATTTGGTTTTTGTGTCGTTGCCGCATTGTCGAGATAGACCAACGGCTTACCATGAACGCGAGTATGCAGTATGGGAAAATCTTTTCTCACATTCGCAACATCAAAGAGGTGATTTGTTTTTTCAAGAACTGCGATCTCACGTTCAACAAATTTATTCATGATGCACCGCTCCGTGAACAATATCCGGCAATGATTTCATACCGAGTTTACCCTGCAAATGTTCAACAACTAACGTATCAACATAGCGGCGAAATGTTTCGTGTTTAATTTTTTCCGTAACCTCAGCCGCAAAACCAACAATCAACATACCGCGTGCTGTCTCTTCACCAATACCGCGGCTCTTCAAATAAAACATTGATTGTTCATTTAATCCGCCGACCGTTGCGCCGTGCGTACATTTCACATCGTCAGCAAAAATTTCAAGTTCCGGTTTTGTATCAATCGTTGCAGTATCTGAAAGAAGCAAATTTCGGTTCGTTTGTTTTGAATCGGTTTTTTGTGCGATAGGTTCGACGTACACTTTTCCGTTGTACACTGCGCGCGATTTGCCAAGCAAAATTCCTTTGAACAATTCGTGGCTCGGACAGTTTGGTTGATGATGATGCATCAATGTATGATAATCAATCAACTGTTCACCGCTGGTAATATACAAACCGTTTAAATTTGTATCGCACGCTTCACCAAACAACATCGTGCTGATTTCATTTCTGGCAATCGCAGAACCTAACGCAAGTGAGAACAATGCAACACTACTTTCTTTTTCTTGCTGCGTATGTATCGCATGGTAATGATATGATGTATAGTTTTCACGTTGCACAGTAACGTACTCGATCACACTTTTTTCTTTGGCAACAATTTCTGTAACAACATTTGTAAATGTTTTGTTGTCGGAGAGCGAAACAAAACTTTCCAGCACATTCACCAATGCGCCTTCTTCAACCACAATGAGTGTACGAAGAAACGATGCTGTTTCATTTTTTCCTGAAGAAACAACGAGAATATGAATTGGTGTTTCGATTGCTGTGTGTTTCGGAATATAGAGAAATGCACCATCTTGCATAAACGCAGTGTTTAATGCTGTAAATGAATTGCTCTTGCCATCTGCGTATTTATTTAAATGCAATTGAACAATTTCCGGATGTTGTTTCAGTGCATCCGCAAAACTTCCGGCGATAACTCCCTGCGGAAGTTTTTTGCACGTTGAAAGTTGTTCAGAAAAAAATCCGTCAACAATAACGATTGCGTTGAGAAGCATCTGTTGTGGAAAAAGTTTTGCCAATCCATTTGGAGAAATTTCAGTTTTATTTTTATTTGAAGAATATCGAAACGGCGTTTTGCTAATCGGACTGATATTTGTAAATCGCCAATTTTCTTCTTTCGTAGTTGGAAATCCACGTTCGGCAAATTGAGCAATCGCAAGTTTTCGTAACTCGTGAACCCACGCCGGCACAGATGATGCGCCATTATTTTCGAACTGCTTAAATTCTAACTGGTAATGATTCTGTGTGTCGTGCATTATTATTTCATCCTTCATGCTGTTTGCAATGCGCTAAGACCTTCTTTAATTAAATCGTAGCCGTTTGCTTCTAACTCAAACGCCAATTCTTTGCCGCCGGATTTTACGATTTGACCATTCACCAACACGTGCACAAAATCCGGAACGATATAATTTAAAAGACGCTGGTAGTGCGTAACAAGAATAGTTGCTTTGTTCGGTGATTTTAATTTATTGACACCTTCAGCAACAATACGAAGTGCATCTATATCCAAACCCGAATCGGTTTCATCGAGAATAGCGAGCTTCGGTTCAAGCACTGCCATTTGTAAAATTTCGTTTCGTTTTTTTTCACCGCCGGAAAATCCTTCATTCACCGGACGGTTGATGAAACTCGCGTCCATCTCAACAATTTTCATTTTCTCTTTCAACAGTTTTAAAAACTGCATTGCATCTAATTCTTCTTCGCCTCGTGCTTTGCGGATTTCATTCAACCCTGCCTTCAAAAAATAGCTGTTGCTCACACCGGGAATTTCCACCGGATATTGGAAGGCAAGAAAAATACCTGCTTGCGCACGCTTTTCGGGATCAAGTTCCAATAAATTTTGTCCGTCAAAAATTACTTCACCCTCGGTTACTGCATACGCGGGATGTCCTGCAAGTATTTGTGCGAGCGTGCTTTTTCCAGAACCGTTCGGTCCCATGACTGCGTGCACTTCACCGGCATTCACTTTTAAATTGATGCCTTTCAGAATTTCTTTTCCGTTTACACTCGCATGTAAATTTTTTATTTCAATCATTTTTTTTCCATTGATAATTATTCACTAATGTTACGCATTATTAAAATAAGTAAGCAGATGGAGTCCACCTTCCTAAACAAAGACACACGAATTTGATACATATCATATATTCATTAGATAAGGTGGACTCCATCTTTTGCATTTTGCGTAAGGTGAGTTATTCATTGATATCTTAAACACTGTTATCCGACACTTCCTTCGAGACTGACACCAAGCAGCTTTTGCGCTTCAACAGCAAATTCCATCGGTAAATTTTTAAATACTTCTTTTGCAAATCCGTTTATGATCATAGAGATTGCATTCTCCATTGAGATGCCGCGTTGTCTGCAATAAAATAATTGATCTTCACCAATTTTTGAAGTTGATGCTTCATGCTCAACACTTGATGAAGTATTTTTCACTTCGATGTATGGAAATGTGTTTGCGCTGCATGTATTACCGATCAGCATCGAATCGCATTGTGTATAATTACGCGCGTTGGTTGCGTTCGCTCCAACTTTGATTAACCCGCGATAAGTGTTGTTGCCATGTCCTGCCGAAATTCCTTTTGATACAACTGTACTGCGCGTGTTTTTTCCGATGTGCATCATCTTCGTTCCTGTGTCGGCTTTTTGCGCATTGTTCACAACAGCAACAGAATAAAATTCGCCGATGGAATTATCACCCTGCAAAATTACAGACGGATATTTCCATGTGATTGCCGAACCAGTTTCGACTTGCGTCCACGAAATTTTTGAATAACTGCCTGCAAATATTACGCGCTTCGTTACAAAATTATAAATGCCGCCTTTACCATTTTTATCTCCTGCATACCAATTCTGCACCGTGGAATATTTTATTTCAGCTTTCTCCATTGCAACAAGTTCAACAACTGCAGCGTGCAATTGATTTTCATCGCGCATCGGCGCTGTGCAACCTTCAAGATAACTTACGTAGCTTCCTTCATCGGCAACAATCAACGTACGTTCAAACTGTCCGGTGTTTGCTGCGTTAATGCGGAAATATGTTGAAAGTTCCATCGGGCAGCGCACGCCTTTGGGAATATAGCAGAACGAACCGTCGCTGAACACGGCAGCGTTTAGTGCCGCAAAAAAATTATCAGTTGAAGGAACAACTGATCCGAGATATTTTTTTATTAACTCCGGATGTTCTCGCACCGCTTCGGAAAATGAACAGAAAATAATTCCGCGTTCAGAAAGTTCTTTCTTAAAAGTTGTTGCAACTGAAACGCTGTCAAAGACTGCATCAACTGCGACGCCTGTTAAACGCTTTTGCTCTTGTAATGAAATCCCAAGTTTTTCGTACGTTGCCAGCAACGCCGGATCAACTTCATTTAAATTATTGAATGATTTATTTTGTTTCGGAGCCGAGTAGTACACCATTGCTTGATAGTCAATTGGTGGGTACGAAAAATTTTCCCACGATGGCTCCTTCATCGTCAACCAATGCCGATATGCTTTCAACCGCCATTCGAGCATAAATTCCGGTTCATTCTTCTTCGAAGAAATAAGACGAATGATATCTTCATTCAATCCAGAAGGAATTTCATCGGTTTCGATATCTGTTACGAAACCATATTTGTAATCTTTACCTACTAACTCTTCAATTGATTCTGACATGTTTTTAATTTTATAATGTAAGGTAACTGCTCAGCGTATTTTTTTTCTAATTTCAGTATTTCCAAAAAAAAAACGAATCCCCGTCCCGATTAAAAAGCAAATCGGGACACCCCATTTTCAAGGGGGATTTCCTCGCTCTTATTCCCCCTTGAAAAGGGGGTTAGGCTGTAAGTCCGCCGTCTTTTTGGCGGAGGGATTTTTTTGAATAAACAATAACGCTGAGTAGCGCGTTCAGTACGCCTGCGGCGAATTTTTTTCAAAAAGAGTAACTCACGATGTGAGTTACTTAGGAGTTATAATTTAAGGTTCAATATATTTTTCAAACGCCAAACGAACTGCCGCATCCACATGTTTTCGTCGCTTGCGGGTTATTAAATACAAAACCACGTCCGTTAAGACCATCCGAAAAATCTAATGTTGTTCCGGAAAGATAAAACATACTTTTCTGGTCAATGAAAAGTGTAATGCCCTGCTTTTGCAGAATCATGTCTTTCTCTTTTGGTTGTTCATCAAATGCCAACACATACGATAACCCTGAACAACCGCCGCCTTTCACGCCAAGACGAAGCCCATGTGTTTCAGGGATATTGTTTTTTGTTTTAATGGCACGCACTTCTTCGGCAGCTTTTTCTGTCAACACAATATCATCTTCAAGAACTTGTGTTTGCGGACCTTGCGCAGCAATTACTTCGGACATACTGGTTCTCCTTCATTTATTATTATTGCAACTACTCAGCGTGACAAATTAAAAACTCGTTTTTACTTCAAATCACCCCCTCTTTGCTTCTCCCCCTTTCTGGGGGAGAAAATTCCCTCCCCTAAAAGGGGAGGGATAAAGGGTGGGGTTGTTTCGCTGAGTAGTTACATTATTATTACGATACTTTTTTCGCTACAAAATCTGGATACAATAATACCCAGCCTTGTTGATTAACTTTTTTAAAAATATTTTTCTTCTCGAAGTGCACAGCTATCTCGCGTGCAATTTGTTCGCCTTCTGAATACGTAGTAGTAACTTTTTTCTTTTCTAAAAACTCCATCACACCGTAATGCAAATCACGGAAGAAAATATTCGATTGATGATACAATGGAAATTTTGATTTCATAAAAATTAAGAATCCGGTGTCGTTACTTTTTATCATATCGGTTTTTTTAACATTCATGGCAAATCCTCTTATGCAAGATACAGTGATTGAGTCCGTAATTCCGGAACTACGTTATTTAGTTTTTCTACAACATAATCAATTTCTTCTTTCGTTGTAAATCGTCCCAGCCCGAAGCGAACAGTTGAGCGCGCATCTTCTTTAGAACAACCGATAGCCTGCAATATATGTGAACCATGATATGATGTTCGTTCTTGTGTGGCACAGGCAGCGCCGGACGAAATTGCAACATCACCTAATGATGTTGTCAGCATCTCAGCAGAAACACCTTGTATGGTTACATTAAGATTATTGTACAATCTGTTGGAATGGTTTCCATTAATTTTTACATCGCCAAGTAATTCAATTTTTGTTTGAAGATAATCTCGCAACACTGAAATCCGATTTGCATCTTCGCTCATTTCGTTGTTAGCAATTTCAAGCGCTTTACCAAAGCCAACAATGGAAGGAACATTCATAGTTCCGGAACGCATTCCATTTTCTTGTCCGCCTCCATCCATCTGTGCTGTCAACTTTACTCGTGGATTTTTACTTCGGATATATAATGCGCCAACACCTTTCGGTCCGTATAGTTTGTGTGCAGTAAATGACATCAGGTGAATATTCATCGCGAGAACATCAACCGGTAATTTTCCTACACATTGCGTTGCATCAGTGTGAAAAAGAAGATCGCGTTCAGCGCACATCTTTCCAATTTCTTTTGCCGGTTGAATTGTTCCTATTTCATTGTTAGCCATCATTACCGAAACAAGAATTGTTTTTTCAGTAATTGCCCGGCGAATATTTTCTGCATCTACTCTTCCTGTTGCATCAACCGGTACCACTGTAACATCAAATCCTTGAAGCTGCATCACGCGACACACATCAATTACCGACGCATGTTCAATTGCCGTTGTAACAATGTGATTGCCTTTCCACTTCAACGCATCGCACACACCTTTAATGGAGAGATTGTTTGATTCTGTTGCACCGCTTGTAAAAATAATTTCTCGAGGTTGAGCATTAATTATATTCGCGATTGTTTGCCGCGAACCATCTATCGCTTCCTTCGCAATCCATCCGAAGCGATGTTGCAAACTTGCTGCGTTGCCAAAATGTTCCGTAAAAAAAGGAAGCATTGCGTCAAGCACACGTTTGTCTATCGGCGTTGTTGCATGGTAATCAAGATATATCGGCAGTTGTATTGACATAGTTGTTATATGATTTCAGAAACTTTCATCGTGTCAAAAACATGTTCAAGATTATGTTGAATTTTTTCCAGCGGATTTTTAATTGTGCAGCTATCAAAAATGGAACACGCAACAGGATCATTAGAAAAACATTGAGCGATACTTGAAACGTTTCCTTCGATTGCAATAATCACATGCGAGATGGAAATTTCATCCGGCTTTCTCGCCAACGCATAACCACCATTCACACCTTGATACGATGTGATGATTCCTTGCTTCGCTAATTTCTGCATTACCTTTGCAAGAAGTTCGTATGGAATTTTATATCGCTCTGCAATTTCTTTTGCTGTTGAGATGTGTTGTTGTGAAGCGGCAATATGCCGCACCGCAATTAATCCATACTCAACTTTTTTTGATAACTTTAGCATTGCATCTATACCCGACTTAAAGAGTCTTATTTGTATTCAAAAAAATTTGGAGTTCCTCACTCCAAATTCACTGCTTAAATATAATACATTTTTCCTTAATGTCAAAACATTGATTCACGCCCAATTTTTCAATACTTTTATAAGGAGACACACGTTAGACTCAGAATTCAGAATTACATTTATCACAATCTCCAACTTCTGTATTCTGCATTTCATTTACTCACTGATGTTACGCAGAACGTGTTTTTGTCGCGAATGATGCCATGACTTATCTGGTAAATGTGGAGAAATATCATTGTTTAAAAGCATATCAATTCGCAAAAGTCATTCGCCGCAGCGAATCATTAAAAAAATTTTGCTTTGCGTAACATCACTTATTCACAAGAAAACCTATGGTTACACAACAAAAACTTGAAGATGTTCTCAGTGATTTTCAATTAGTAAAAACTCCCTCTCAACATGAAATTAATAGCGTCGCAGTAATCGGCTTCGGCGTTATGGGACAAGGCATTGCACAAACAATTGCGATGGCTGGCATAGAGGTAACCGTAATTGAAAAATCACAAAAACGTTTGGATGCAATGCAACATACGTTAAGTGAATCGCTTGACCGCGAAATTCAGCGGTGGGCAATGACGAGCAGTGAAAAACGCGCCTTACTTTCCCGCGTTCACGGCACGACTGATATTCATAAAACTAAAGAATGTGACATCGTCATCGAAGCAGTTGATGAAAATTTTGAAATGAAGAAAAAAATTTTTGTGGAATTAGATACACTCTGTCCGCCGGAAACAATTTTTATTTCGAATACATCAACACTGAATCTTTCAAAACTTGCAGCATCAATAAAACGTCCCGATAAAGTTATCGGTATGCATTTTTTAAATCCCGTTCCGAAAGTACCCCTTGTAGAATTAATTCGCGGAATGAAAACATCGGACGAAACATTTCGCACAGTAAAAAAATTTGGCGAACGTCTCGGCAAAACTGTTATCGAAGTGTATGAATATCCCGGCTTTGTAACGACACGTGTTATTATTCCTTTGCTCAACGAATCCATGCACGTATTAATGGAAGGTGTTGCTTCTCCCGATGGCATTGATACGGCGATGAAACTCGGTTACCATTTTCAATATGGTCCGCTGGAGTTAGCGGATATGATGGGATTAGATGAAGTGCTTGCATGGATGGAATCACTGTTCCATGAATTAGGCGAAGCTAAGTATCGTCCATGTCCTTTGCTGCGAAGAATGGTGCGTGAAGGAAAATTAGGGAAAAAAGTTAGTGAAGGATTTTTTAAATATGATGAACACGGAAAGCGATTATGAAAATATTAGTTTTAAATTGTGGAAGCTCTTCTGTAAAATATCAATTCATTGATACTGATGATAAAATTGTTTTAGTGAAAGGAAGCGTCGATCGTATTGGCATGAACGGCGCGGTACTTACTAATCTTCGCAGCGATGGCGATGAAATAAAAATTACCGGTGACATTCTTGAACACACAACTGCTATCGAATATATTCTCGCAGTACTCCTTAGCAAAAATCATGGCGTTATTACAAATAAAAATGAAATCAACGCAGTCGGGCATCGCGTTGTTCACGGCGGCGAAACATTTACATCATCCGTACAAATAAACGATGAAGTGATCAAAGGTATTCGCGATAATTTCGATATTGCGCCATTGCATAACCCGCACAACCTTCGCGGTATCAATGCGTGCCAAGTGCATCTGCCGAACATTCCACAAGTAGCAGTTTTTGATACGGCGTTTCATCATAACATGCAGCCGCACGCATATCTGTATGGAATACCTTATTCACTGTACACGCAATATAAAATTCGTCGGTACGGATTTCATGGTACGAGCCATCGCTATGTCTCTCAGCGTGCAGCAGAATTGTTGCGCAAAGATATTTCGAAATTAAAACTCATCACCTGTCATCTCGGTAACGGATGCAGCATGGCGGCAATTGACAAAGGTATTTCAGTCGATACTTCGATGGGATTTACTCCGCTGGAAGGTCTGTTGATGGGAACGCGCAGCGGTGATATGGATCCGTCTGTAATTTTATACATCATCGGCAAAGAAGGTTTGAATTATTCCGAAGCAAATACATTGCTGAACAAGCACAGCGGACTGCATGGAATTTCCGGTGTGAGCAGCGATATGCGCGAGATCATCGAAGAAATGAATGCCGGAAATAAAAAAGCAAAATATGCATTCGATGTCTTTACATATCGAGTAAAAAAATATATCGGAAGTTATATTGCGGCGATGGGTGGTGTTGATGCTGTGGTCTTCACCGGCGGCATTG
>CAYHZL010000030.1:0-23918 GCA_964361075.1 uncultured Chitinophagaceae bacterium | reverse complement strand
GTCCAATAATTCATAAAGTTAACTATAATTAAATTTCTGTATCGTCCAGTCGGTAATTCTATTTTGAAACAGTCGTCTCATATCATTGCACACAACTAATATATAAACAATTTTCTTATTATCTCCGCAGAGTCATTTCCTTGTGTTGAGTAAAATTTCATAAAAAAAATGTTAACACAAATGATGCTAATGAACAACCACATCAGCATAAACTGACGATGATGGGACCATGCGTGAAGGAACGGCAAGTATTTCAGCAAGCGCTGTGGTTAACACAAGTTTCGGGTCGCGCGATGTTTTTATCGCTTCGTCTGCGTTAGCGAGTGCAAGAAGGGCATTTTCAATTTCTGTTGTAGAGTATTTTTTAATCGCTGTTGTGTATTGCGAAAGAAAAAAAGAATGAACGCCGATTGCATTCGCAATTTCATAATCACTTTTAAACTGACGACGCGCGTCGCCGAGCTTGAGCAATTTGATAAAGTGTTGTGCCAGAGAAGCAATAATTGGAATAGCGCTTTCGCCGCTGTTTAACAATCGCTCGGCAATCTCAATCGCGCGGGAAATATTTTTTTCGCTCACGGCATTGTTTAATTCGAATATTGTGAATTCTTTTGAAATACCGACAACGCGCTCAATATCGGATTCTTCTAACACCGATTTCTCTCCGATAGCAATCAATACTTTTTCAATTTCATTTGAAAGCTCGCGAAGTGAATTGCCTACGTACGAATGCAGCAATGCAATTGCGCCAGGTGTAGCTGTGCGCTTCATTTTTTTTAATCGTACTACTATCCATGCAGGAATCTGATTATCGTAGAAGCGCGGACATTCACCGCCGGAGGCATTTTTTTTCAGAAGCTGGAAAACTTTTTTCCTTCCGTCGGAACTTGTCGAAAGAATAATCAACACCGTTGTTGGCGAAGGATTTTCAAAATATGGCTCCAATGCTTCTTTATTTTGCAGCCGGTCAAAATCTTTCACCAACACAACGCGGCGTTCTGCCATCATCGGATAGGCAGAAGCCATTGCTGCAACTTTTTTTCCATCTGTTTCATTGCCATGAAGAATATCAAGATTGAACTCCTTCATCGTCTCATCAACAGCGCCGTCAATAATTTCATCAACAAGTTCTTCTATCAAATAATCTTCTTCACCATAAAAAAAATAGAGCGGTGCAATAGTTCTCTTTTTCACCGCAGAAAGAAGCGCCTCTCTATCAAATTTATCTTTTGTTGACTTTGCCATATTTCTAAATGGAAAACTTTATTGTAGCTACTCAGCGTTATTGTTAATACAAAAAATCCCCCTGTTTCCCCCTTTTCAAGGGGGATTTCTTTATTTTCTTTGGAAATATTAAAATTACAAAAAACACGCTGAGGAGTTACACTTTACTTCACAATAATTTTTTTGATAACAACTTTTTCCAAAGGATTATCACGAGCATCTCGCTGAACCGCGACTATTTTATCGGCAACATCCATTCCGTCAACAACTTTGCCAAATACAGAATACTGTCCGTCTAAAAATTTTGCGTCGGTAACCGTAATATAAAATTGGCTTCCGTTAGATTTACGTTCAGGATTTACCATGTCGCCTTGCCGTGCAGCAGCAATAACACCGCGATCGTGTGATAAACCAATCTCCGCATCAATGCGATATTCCGGTCCACCTAATCCATCGTTAGAGCGGTCATCATCTTTAGAATTAGGATCGCCGCCTTGAATCATAAATCCGGGAATGACGCGATGAAATGTTGTTCCTTCATAAAATCCGTCGTGCGCAAGTTTTCGAAAATTTGCTGCGTGCTTCGGTGCAGCGCTGTCATTTAAAGCAATGGTGATATTTCCGAGCGACGTTTCAATAACAACAACGCCTTTCAATTCTTTTGTTGCTTCCACTTTATGCTTTCCTTTTTTAGAATAATTTTTAATAAACTGCGACTGAGCACTTGTTGTAAACAAAAATAAAAAAACTACGACAAAGTATTTCATACATCCTTTCCTTTAAATAGTTACCAATAATAAATAAGACCGAAACGAACTCCCGCTGAAAAATAATTTAAAGCGACACTCGTACCGCTTCGTGAAAGCTCGCCACCCCGCGTACTTTTTACTTTGCCAAGCGCTTGTGCATCAAGCGTTCCTGCAATATATCCGAACAAGTGTTCATCAAACTCCGTTTGTCCCACAGCTTCAAACTTAAAACCCGGACCGCTCGTTGAATAGACTGAATCATTCCCAGAAAGAGGGTTTGATATTGTTACGTTGCCGCTATGCCAACCGCCTCCGCCATTTAATTTTAGAAAATATCCTTTGCCGGAAAGGCAATATTGCGCCATTATTGTCGGTGATTGTACCGCGTAGCCAATCGTATATGTTACATCATAAGTAGTAACAATCGAATATGTTTTAAAAAGATATTCGTGTTCAAGTTTAATGCCCCATTGTTCGCTTACCGGAATTTCCACATCTGCAAAAAAACCGACGGCTGTTGCAAATGTATTTACTTGCTGTGCTGAAGTTGCAAGAAGATGTATATACTCATTCAGAGATGGCATGGCAACAAGATGAACTCCCATGCCGCCTGCAACCGCAAAAGAATTTTTTTTTTCAATAATGTTCTGCGCATACCCGAACACTGAACAACACAGTAAAAGAATTATGGTAATGCCCGTCTTCATTCGTTGACTACTTCTGAAACATGGATTTTATCTTTAATAAAAAAATATAAACCCAGTACCGTTGTAGAAAGAAAGCCGACGGTGTGTGTGTAGAGCGCATAACTTAATGCAATCACAGGATCGACGTGAAAAAGTTGTACAAGTGCAAACGAAGTGAACGAATGGTACGTTCCAAATCCGCTTGGTGTCGGCATCGCAAATGCCACGCCTGAAACAACCATGAGCATTGCTGCCGATGCAAAATTCATTGAATGATTGTCCATCATTCCGTACGGAAAAAATGGTATGTAGAGAAGCACAATATACACCGACCAAATAGCAATACTTGTTGCGGCAATGATGAATAGATTTTTGGAATCTTTTGCCGCACTAAATCCGGAAAGAAAAGAATCAAATTTTTGGTCAACCAGCGTACGAATTTTTAAGGGAAATATTTTCGCAATGTGTTTCATGACTGAGAAAAAAAACTCCGCTTTGTAAAAAATTGTAACAAAGAGTGCGATGAGTGTAATAGAAGCAATTAACAAAAGCGGTTTAAATACAACGAGAGCAGGAAACATTGCACCAAGCGAATCAGAATAAAATGTTAAAATCGTAACAATAAGTACAGCAAAGGTTATAAAATCTAACATTCGTTCCAGCACAACTGTTCCAAAGGCGGCGCTTTTGGAAACATTTTCCAACTTGCCAATTGCATACGGACGAATAAATTCACCAAGACGCGGCACCACATTGTTGATTAAATATCCGATCATGACCGCCGAGAATGAATTACGCAGCGTAATATTTTTTTTCACCGGATAGAGTAAATATTTCCAACGCAGCGCGCGGATGAAATGACTGAAAATACCGCCGACAGAAAGAATAACAAACCACACCCATGAAAGCTGTAAAATAGAATCCCACAATAGTGCAAGATCCTTGCCGCGAAATGCGAGATACATAAATCCGGCACTCAACACAATGCTGACAACAAATTGAGAAATTTTTTTGAAGGTCATGAGACGTAGTCGTAAAATTATTTTTCGGAAGAATGTTGTTGAAGTGATCGAACGTCTACAATTTCACAGCCGCTCGGAGTTGTAAATTGGAATTTCGATTCGTCAATTCCTGCGTTGAAAACAATATCATGCAGTGTGTACATTGACCGCGTATCGTTCAAGTCAATGTATTCAATTTTGCGAACGCTCCAATCTTTTTCATTCACCCATACTTTCAGTGATTTGATA
Source organism: uncultured Chitinophagaceae bacterium (assembly GCA_964361075.1). Classification (GTDB taxonomy): domain Bacteria; phylum Bacteroidota; class Ignavibacteria; order UBA10030; family UBA8401; genus CAYHZL01. Next base: position 20,009 of record CAYHZL010000030.1, on the reverse strand, counting down.
ACTGACGGTGCATCGCCTTTACTTTTTGGTGCAAGCTTTAATACATACGTTGCATTCACTGAAGAAACATCTTCATTTAAAAACGCTGCGGAATAATTTTTTGGCAGCCCGAGCAAAAATTTTTCCGGTGAAAACGTTTGCTTGTTCTCTGCGTAATGATCAATCAGCACTTGTTGGTTAAGCGGTGAATACAGCCACACTGTTTTTCCGTCGGTTACAATCGTTTGCTGCTGCGATTCAACACGATACTTATTCCCTTTCTTCATCAACACAGTTCCGGAAAAGACTTGTTCGACTTTTGTATATTTAAAAAAAACTTTTTGCGTGAATTTCGCCGATGCATCTGTTAACGCTGCGTACGTTTGTTGCACTTTTTCCATCACTTCTGCAGGCGAATATGTTCGCTGTTCTTGTGCATGTAGCGTTGAAAAGGAAATCAGAACAAAGACACAGAGGACAAAAAATATTTTTGACTTGGCATCTTTGCGTATCAACGATAAATTTTTTTTTGACTGTGCCATCAATCCAAATTTCTCAAAAGAATTTCCAAATCAGATTCCTGTTCAATGCGAACTTCACGCGCTTTACTGCCATCAAACGGACCAACAATACCAGCCTCTTCTAATTGATCAACAATGCGCGCTGCACGCGAATATCCGACACTTAAGCGGCGCTGCAACAACGACACCGAACCTTGTTGATGTCGAACAACAACGCGCGCGGCTTCATCAAACAACTCATCACGTTCACCGCCGCCGCCGCTCGTACCATTGCGCTTCTTTTCCAATGCTGAAGGAAGTTCGTACGGTTTGCTATATCCTTTTTGCCTGCCGATATGCTCGCATATTTCTTCCACTTCTTCTGTCGAAATAAAAGCGTTTTGAATTCGTATCGGTTTAGGACTACTCGATGAAAGATACAACATATCACCGCGACCAATCAGTTGATCAGCGCCACCGCCATCGAGAATAGTGCGCGAATCAATTTTTGATGATACGGCGTACGCAATGCGCGCCGAAAAATTTGCTTTGATGACGCCGGTGATGACATCAACCGACGGACGTTGTGTTGCAAGAATGAGATGAATGCCGACAGCGCGAGCAAGTTGTGCAATGCGTGCGATTGGTTCTTCCACTTCTTTCGCTGCGGTGATCATCAAATCAGCCAGCTCATCAATAATAATAACAATGTACGGAAGGAAGCGATGTTTCATCGTTTCCGTATCTTTCACTTTTAACTTTCCATCTCTGAAACGAGTATTGTAATCCGTAATGTGCCGCACACCTGCAGAAGCAAGCAACGTGTAACGGTTTTCCATTTCCACAACGGCAGATTTCAAAGCAAGCACTGCGTTGTTCGGAGTCGTAATAATTTTTTCATCAGTCACGTCTTGTGAGACAGCGAGATAATGTTTCTGCAATTTTAGATACAAACTTAATTCAATTTTCTTCGGATCAATCAACACAAATTTTACTTCAGAAGGATGCAAGCGGTACAGCAAGCTTGCAATAATGGTGTTGATGCCAACGCTTTTTCCCATTCCTGTTGCACCGGCGATAAGCAAGTGCGGCATCTTCGCCAAATCATCAATGAACACTTCGCCGGTAATTGTTTTTCCCATCGCAAGAGGAAGCGCAGCTTTTGAATCGCGGAATTTTTCCGAATTTAAAATACTGCGAATTGTCACCATGGAAGGTTTGTGATTCGGAATTTCAACACCAACAGTTCCCTTGCCGGGAATCGGCGCTTCAATACGAATTCCTTTCGCCTGCATGGCAAGCGCGAGATCGTTCGAGAGATTAACAATTTTTGCAACCTTCACGCCGGTTGCAGGAACAAGTTCATACAATGTTACCACAGGTCCCGGTGTTACACTGACATTCGCAATCTCTACATCAAAGTCGGCAAGCTTTGCTTGAAGAAGCGCAGCATTCGCTTTCAATTCTTCATCGCTGATTTTTTCTTCGTACCGTTTTGCATCAAGCAAATCAACTGAAGGAAACACGTAATCAATTTCTTCATCTTCCACTTCGCGTTCGTCAAGCTCGGCTTCTTTTTCCTGAATGGCTTCATTGATTTCAAGCGGTACATCAAGCGAAGAAACAGGCAGCATGTTTTGTGCAACAGCTTTTTTTGCCGAAAGCGGTTTTATTTCTTCCGACTCTTCGTCGCGTTTCACTTGCGGAACAATAACTTTTTTCGGAGCCGGTGCAACTTCTGCATCGGGACGTTTCACAAGAATTTCGCGCTGTGTTTTTTCTTCTTCACGTTGCTGCGCTTTTATTTCTTGTTGTTCGCGCCACGCATCCATCTTCGCACCAAACAATTCTCCGACCGATACAAATAAATTTTTCAATCGTTCAGAGGTTGCGTGCAAATCCAAATCAACAGCGAGTGTGAGCACGATAAAAAAGAGCGAGAACGAAATAATAAACGCTCCGGTCAACCCGGTGTATTGCATCATCACTGTTGCAAGAAACGAACCGACATCACCATGAAATTCTTTTGAAACTATTTCAGACAACCCGGCATACCGCAGCAAGCGAAATGCAACAGACATCAACAACGCGAGAACGAGAACGTAATTTGTGAAGTATGTGAGCCGGCGAATATTTCCCTTGCGCAGTGTTGTCCATCCCCATGCAATAACAAGGAATGGAACGACGAAGACAACATATCCGATTGTGGAATTGATGAGGAAATTTGAAACCAACGCGCCGAGCGGTCCGATTTTGTTTTCGGATTGCATTGTTTCAGAATACAAATTTGACAGTGCAATTTTATCTGCTGAACCTTCATCGCTATGCGAGTAGGTAACGAGACTCAGCAGCATCAGAATGCCAAGCACAATTAACAAGAACGAGGCAATTTGCTTTTTCTGATTTTTGTTTTTGTTATTCTTCTCTTTGGCAGAATCGTTTTTTTTATTACGTGGAGTTGCTTGCTGAAGAAATTGTTCTACAGGAAAATTGTTGTCATCCAATGCCATCTCGTTACGCTCCTTGTTGTTCGGCAGAGGTATCAATCATAATAGTAATTGAAGGTTTTGTTTCATCTTTCTTTTTCAATTTAAGAACATTACCGATAAGCTGCGGAAGAATCGGAATGGAGTCAACATCAACACAGATTTTCAAGTCATCGGCAAAACCGATTTCAGTAAGATACACTCCATGATCGCAGGTTTTTACCATCTTCAATAAATTTTTTGCTGCGGCTTTGTATAATACCTGCGCTGCATTGGCAGAGTCGTTAAACTGCAGCGAGAGCGAAGGATCGTCTGTCAATTTTTTAATAATCATGCCGGCACACACTGCATCTTCGACACAAAAGAGCGCTTGCTTTCCTGCACAGAGGATATAAAAATCTTCATGCACTTCTTTGATGAACTCAACAACTTTTGACACATTCGCGAATCCTCCCACCGCCATGTTTTTAGCGTAGCGCGCTTTCACCATTGCCGATGAACCGTTGGTCGTGCAAAAGATGATTGATTTTCCTTTCACCATTTCTTCTGTGTATTCAAACGGCGAGTTGCCGAGATTAAATCCTTCGATAATTTTTCCGTTGCGTTCGCCGCCGCGCAATACAACATCGCCAAATAAATTGCCGGATACTTTCACTGCCGATTCAATTGAACTGACAGGAATAATTTCCCGCGCACCATTGTTGATGGCAGTTGTGATAGTCGTGCTTGCACGAAGCACATCAATGACGATGACATTTTTTTCGCGTAAAAACAATTCATCAACTTGCGATGGAGAAAAAAAAACTTCTATTTTCATTTTGGATATAAAGTAAATAAGTGATTACGCAGTTGGGGCGTGAAACGCAACTACTTCTTCAAAAAAGGTAATGCTGCAATTGTTGCTTCGATATGTTTGCCGCGCACATCAATCTGAACTTTTGAATCTACTGCTGCGTATTGCGCCTGAACATATCCCATCGCAATTCCTTTTTCGAGCGACGGAGAAAATGTGCCGCTTGTTACGACGCCGACATTTTCATTGCCGACATAAATCGTATAGCCATGCCGCGGCACAGCTTTTTCAGAAAGCATCATGCCGACTAATTTTCTGTTCGCACCATTTTTTTTGGCAGCATCCAAAATCGGTTTGGCAATAAAATCGCCTTTGTTCAATTTTGTAATCCAGCCAAGTCCGGCTTCCAATGGATGCGTTGTCTGATCAATATCGTTGCCGTACAAACAAAATCCCATTTCCAAACGAAGCGAATCACGCGCTGCAAGTCCGATGGGCGCAATACCGAATTCTTTTCCTGCTTCAAAAAGTGCATTCCAAATTTTCGCAGAATGTTCTGCGGGAAAATATATTTCAAATCCCAATTCACCGGTATAACCGGTACGCGAAATTATCATTTCAATGCCGGAAACTTTTCCATGAACAAAATGATAATACTCAATCGGATTCAAATCAACATCTGTTAATTTTTGAAGAACAGCTTTCGATTGCGGACCTTGAATGGCGAGAAGCGATGTTGCATCGCTTTCGTTTTCCAATGTAACGTCGGGAAGCAAATGTTGCTGCATCCACGAAAAATCTTTGTCAATGTTCGATGCATTGACGACAACGAGATAATGCTGGTCTGCAATCATATACACAAGCAAATCATCAACAATGCCGCCGTTTTCGTAGCACATTGCCGAATACTGCACGCGCCCGGGGAATAATTTCGAAACATCGTTCACCGTTATTTTTTGTAAAAACGCGAGTGCGTTGTTTCCCTTCACAATAAATTCGCCCATGTGCGACACATCGAACACACCAACTGCATTACGAACAGCGTTGTGCTCTTCCATGATGCCGGTATAGAGCACAGGCATTTCGAAACCGCCGAATGGAACTAATTTTGCTCCGAGATTTTTATGTGCTTCGAATAACGCAGTGCGTTTCATGTTGCCTGACTCTTTTTCCAATCATCAAGAAATTTTTCGAGACCACTATCGGTCAATGGATGTTTGATAAGCTGGTCAATCACTTTAAATGGAATTGTGCACACGTGTGCGCCCATCATTGCTGCATCCACAACATGGAGCGGATGACGAACACTGGCGACGAGCACCTGAGTTGTGTAATTATAATTTTTGTAGATGGTAACAATTTGTTTAATCAAATCCATTCCGTTGTGGCTGATATCATCGAGCCGGCCAACGAACGGACTGATATACGTTGCACCAACTTTTGCAGCGAGCAATGCTTGGTTCGCTGAAAAGCAGAGCGTAACATTTGTGCGAATCCCTTCCGCAGAAAATATTTTTACCGCTTTTAATCCGTCTTTAATCAACGGTACTTTCACAACAATATTTTTGTGAAGTTTCGCCAACTCGCGTCCTTCTTTTAAAATACCGTCGACATCCATCGCAACAACTTCCGCGCTGATGGGTCCATCAACGATAGAACAGATTTCTTTCAGCAACGGAATAAATTCTTTTCCTTCTTTCGCAACCAAACTCGGGTTGGTTGTAACGCCATCCAACACACCAAGCGCGGCGGCTTCTTTAATTTCTTTGATGTTTGCTGTATCAATAAAAAATTTCATTCTTGTTCCCTACAATATCAGTTCAAGTAATCTTTTGTGATATCGTTATTTTGTTTCCTTGAAATAAAATGGAATTCATCAATCGCAAACGATTTATCAGTTTCAATGTTGATAAAAACAAAGAAACGAAACATCATCGTTCTGCGGCGGCTGATTGTTCCATCTTCCAAAAACTCTGCAATGCTCGGATGCACGCGCAATGTTAAACGCAGTTCGCGGGATTCAGAACGGAAGCGGCGCACCCATCGCTCAATTTTGCTGACGATGGTGGTTTTCGATTGAATCAATCCGCTGCCGCCGCATGTTGGGCACGGTTCGGTGAAACTGTGAATGATGCTTTGGCGAATTCTTTGACGGGTAATTTGCATCAAGCAAAAATCTGTCAACGGAAGAATCGTTGCTTTCGCGCGATCCTTCTTGAATTCTTTTTTCATTTCATCATACACTTTCTTTTTGTTCTTCTCATCTTCGATATCAATAAAATCGATGACGATGATACCGCCAAGATCGCGCAGCCGAATTTGACGACAGATTTCACGCGCTGCCTCAAGATTTGTTTTCAGCGAGTTCAATTCTTGTTCTTGTTTCGCAGCGTACCGTCCGCTGTTCACGTCAATCACGGTCATCGCTTCAGTCTGATCAAAAATAATGTAGCCGCCATTTTTCAGCCATACTTTTCGCGCAAGCGTGGTGGCAATTTCTTTTTCAACACCATTCACATCAAAGATTGGTTCTTTTTGACTGTAGTATTCAATCTTATCAGCCATCACCGGAGAAAAGACACTGACGTACGCTTTAATTTCGCGATAGAGCTTTTTGTTATCGATAACAACACGGCTTACTCCTTCACTAAACAAATCGCGAATAACACTGGACGTTGTTGCCATGTCTTTATAAAGAAGCGCGGGAGCTTTTTCTTCTTTCAATCCTTTTTCAATCTCTCTCCATTTTGCAAGAAGAGATTCTAAATCCTGAAGAAAAAGTTTTTCATCCTGATTTTCAGCATTCGTACGAACAATAAGTCCGAATGTCGGCGGTAAAATACTGCGCACAAGTTTGCGGAGACGGCGTTTTTCTTTGAAGCTGGAAATTTTTTTCGAAATACCAATCTTGCCATCAAACGGCAAAAGAACTAAAAATCTTCCGGGGAGAGAAACTTCTGATGTAACTCGTACACCCTTTTTCGCGACCGGTTCTTTGGTAATTTGAACGACAATATCCTGTCCTTTGGTGAGATTAACTTCCGGCTTCCGACGTTGTTCCGGTTTTTGTTTGCGTTCGTTTTGCTTTGTGGTGGCAGCCGGATGAGCATATCCTCCAGGCCCCTCATCTTCCTCGTCTTCATCCGTGTCAACATCGTCATCGGTCATCATTGCATTGTAATCGCCAAGCGATGCGCCAATATCAGAAAAGTGGAGGAAAGCATCTTGTTGAAGTCCAATATCAATGAACGCAGCCTGAATTCCCGGCATCACTTTGGCGACTTTACCAACATAAATATCGCCGACCATTCGCTCTTTTTCAGGCGTTTCAACAAACAACTCCGCCAATTTTCCGTCTTCAGTAATCGCGATTCGGATTTCGTTGGCTGTGGAGTTAATAATTATTTCTTTTTTCATTTACACACTTCGATAATTCATAAAATTTTACATTTGCGCATAGGATGAACAAGTGTTCAAGATGGACGCCCCACTTTAAGTCTTTTGTTAAAAGGAAGGCATAATGAATACGCGCACAATGGCTTTTTTTCTAATTTCAAATAAAATTACGAAAATATTGGGTGGCTTGCAAGAAGTTATTTGATTGAGCAGTGGTTCCGATATGTTTCAAGATTAAGGGTATCTCTAAAAACAGTGTCGTCATTGCGAGAGAGCGAAGCGACCGAAGTCCCAAAGGGATCCCCTTGGGACAATCTTTCAATTAAAAGAAAAAAACGAGATTGCTTCGCCAAAGAACGGCTCGCAATGACAATTATTTTTATGTTTGTTAGAGATGCCCTTAAATGAATTGACATTGTTCCCTGATGCGCAAAAAAAAGCCAAGCTGGCTGTATCACACATTCGGTATCGGGCTGTTGCTTCCTTCCGGACCTGGCAGGGTTGCGAAACTTGCTGTTGTACAGTGCTTGGCTATTTATTTTTTTGTGGAGCCGATCGGGATCGAACCGACGACCTATTCGTTGCGAACGAATCGCTCTCCCAACTGAGCTACGGCCCCGAAGGAAAATCAATCTAATTTGTCCCAAAGGGATCCCTTCGGGACAAGTTTTGTTTACATCAAATTTCTATCTTTCTCAATAAAAAAATATTTTGCTGTTCACAATCGGCAAACATTTTTTTATTACAAAACTACAGAAGTAATATACAAAAGTTGATTTCATTTTTCAATAAAAAGATTTTTCGTCCACGAAGGTCACGAAAGAACACTAATTTTTCGTGCCTCTTTGTGTCTTCTCACGAAGTGATGCCTTTGGCAGTGGATGATTCCTGTATAGTCCCGGTATGAGCGGGACTTTCTGATATATTCGTTTTTACATTTTCCAGTACAGAAAATCTTTTAAACTTGAAAGCTGTGTCGGATCAATTCCACGTCTGCCGCCAAATACAAATTTGTTTTCACCACGACGGATAGTTGCACTTGCTGCACGCACATCTTTTTTTGCAGAAAGATCTTTCAATGCCGCAAATAATAAATTGTGCAGTTCACCACGATCAATCATAGTGCCGCGCTCTGCGGCTTTCGTCTGACTCATTTCTGCAACAATGTTATCAATGCCTAATTCAGCATACGCTTTTTCTTGCGAAGGAAATTTGGACACTGCATTCGCGAACGATGTTACTGTCCCTTCATGATCGCCGCCGAGATATTGCAGTAATCCCATATTCAACTCGATGCCGCCATCTTTCGCATCAGCCTGTAATGCACCTGTGTAACTTCTGTATGCATTAAGCGAATCACCTTTCAATAAATACACATTGCCAATATTGTTTTGTGCTGCTGCCGAAGTATATGCTTTCAATGTAACAAGAGCATCATCAAATCTTCCGGCATTTGCCAACAACATTGCCGCTTCGTTTGAAGATTTTTCGTTATTCGCTTTTTTTAATACAGTAACTTTTTCATCCAAACGCTGTGCTGCAACTTGCGCCAAGTTTTTTAAATCAGAATTTAACAGCGCACCTATCACATCCGGCGATGGTGTTTCTGCAACTTTAACTTGTAACGCTAAATTTGTCGGCGGATATGTTTCCCACGATTTGCGAACATCAACAATATCAAGTTTTCCTTTTGCATCAGCAGTTTTATAATATCCTTCCGCACCAACTGCCCACGCTTCTGCAAATGTTGCTTTATTGATAATTGTCGTCTCAAGTGGAATCCATACCGTGTTTTCGCGAATAACATATTCTCGTTCATTCAAACTTATGCGCGACGCATTTTTTTTATTCACACCGGTATCAAACATGATAAACACATGATCGGTAGTTCCAAGAAGCGCAGTGTGCACACCAATATTTTCCAGACACGCCGCGAGCAAAATGGAACTATCATCGCAGTCCCCCGCTTTCTTGGCAAGTGTTTCGCGTGGAAATTGAATTTCATCCAGCACATCACCTTCAGCGACTATCCACGGATCGGAAACATAATTGATGGAAAACGCACGCACGGCATCCCACACTTTCATCGCGTTAATCTGATTGCGCGATGCGCCGGGAAGCAGGTTCATATCACATTGTACATTTCCAATAACCGCACGCGAAAAATTTTCGACCGCTTCATCTTTGTAAGTAATAAATGCACCGGCAGAATTAGGACGCGACCACGAGATTGAATTTTTGCTGTACATCGTAATTGGTTTTGTGATGCTTCGCGTTTTTTCTTCTGCACCAAGAGTGTACGTAATTTCTGCCTTGATTTGCGAAATGGTATTTTCGTTTACGCCGAACAATTTATCTCTATCAAGTGTAGCAGAGACATCAAAAGTTTGTTTTGTGCCGGCTTTCAATAGCGGAATATTTTGTTCCGATGCCATTTGCATATACGTTGGAATAAAAATTTTTGCTTTAATATTTTTAATATCTGCCTTACCGGTATTTTCCAATGTTACTTTGCCGATAGGATTTTTTGCATAGTATGCAATTTGCGATGGAAAAATGTTTTCAACTTTGAATTCATTAATCTCAAGCGAGCTGGACATAATCATACTTGCTTTTTTTACACCGGTTGTTTTTGTATTCACATCCAAACGGTTCCCTGAAAAACCGGTGACGGATAATTCCGGCATCGAAGAACACTGCTTCCGCAATTCATCGAGTGTGCCATGCAGCGTTACATCAAACGATGCGGCATCGCCTTCCATGTAACGCAGTTTCATTTTTTTAATCATCGAAATTTTTGACGGAAGCTCTTGTTCAAATTTTACAACTGTGGCATCGTTCACTCCTTGAAGAATCAATTCAACGATAATCGGCTTTTCACTTGCCTCTTTCATCTTCGCATCTAATTTTGCACCGATATCGTTCGCCATCATCACACCGATTTCTTCCAGCGATTTCGATGCCGCTTGTGATTTGTTTTGCGATGATTTTGTTGATGTAGCAGTAGCCACAGCAATAATTTCACCGGTATCCATGTTGACGACTTTTATTTCTCCATCAGCAGAATATTTTTGATTCTTGATTCCATAAGTTTCCACTTCGCCGCCGAACATTGCCTGCGCGCCGCCGGCAATAATAAGTTCTGCACCGTAACGCCGACCAAGTTCTTTGGCTTTCGTCGCATTCAAATCGCCAAGCGAGAGATCGCGCACTTTCACGGCTTCGAATTGTTTTGAATCAACCAAGCGATATCCTTTTGAAAGCAACATGCTTTCAATTTTTCCGGCAACTTTTCGCGCGGTAACATCCTTGTCGTCAATCTTTTCATCAACAACAACCATCACGCGCGGCAAATCATTTTGTGCCTGCAACACGGAAAGAGGCAGGAAGCCAATTGCCAAAAACAGCGCACATAGAATAGAAGTAAATTTTTTCATAAGTGTTCTCCTCGATAACGTAATTGATAGTTCAATCTCTATTTTGTTTTTCTTATTTCAGCAATCAGTGTTGTCATTTCGTCAACTTTTTTTACTGCACCTTCATATTTGGATTCGTCAACTGCATTTTGATACAGCGCTTTTGCACTTTCAAATTTTGCAAGCGCATCAACTTTTTTTCCACTCTTCTCCAATTGCCGCCCTTCATCTTCCAGACCTAATGCTTTTGCGTACGTTACATAGCCGGAAAATTTTCCTTCGCCTGCTTCCAAACTATTTTCTTCAGCAGAACTCAGCTTTACATCCAATTCACTTGCAATTTTTTTCACCAGCGATTGCAGCATTGGAAGGAATTCATTAAGTTCCCCGGTAACTTCTTCTGCTTTAATTGTTTCGCTTGTTTCCGTTTTAATAATCCGAACGTCAATTCTAAATTTATCATTAAATAAATTTGAGAAGCCGCCAAACAACATCACTTTGGCGCCCAATAATTTTCCCATTCTTTGTGATGTTTCTTTTTCTACCAGATCGGTTTCGTTCAGATTTAATTCTTCGACAATTGATTGAATCCGCTGACGCTCGACAACTTTGATGCCTTTCACTTTCGACATTTCTGTGATGAGCATATCAGCTAAACCTTTTTTAAGCGGCTCCAATTTATCTCGATCCACCACGCTGTTATTTTCAAAATATAAAATTGCAAGAGTCTTCGGAGATTTATCTTGTGCGTATGTTACTGTCGTGCACATCATTCCGACCAACATTAACATCGTGAGCAGCCGAACTGAACAATGGTGAGTAGTATGTTTCATACAGGTATCCTTTCAGATGATGATAAAAAATAATTTGCAACACATTTTAGAATGAAACTCTGAGACCGCCATTAAATTCGATGCCGCTCACAGAGCGTTCGATATTATCAATTGTAATTTTTCCGATATTATATCGTCCGCCAAATGAAAAATAAAACAGACTCGAAATAGGAATGCCGCAGTCAATACCGCCGCTATTCACTTTTGCCGTTCCTGTTTCGATGATTGCACCGTTCAGCGGAAACTGATCGCTGGTATAATTTTTAGATTCACCGTACGCCGTAAGCGAAAGCCATCGTGCAACAGCAAACGAGAGGCTGTACTGCGCTTCATAATGCTGCGCACTTTTATATTTGCTCGACGACGTTGTATCGTACACCGTATTCTGTGAACGAAACCGTCCGCGCAATTGCACTGCATGCGTTGTGATGCCCCACTTTTGCGAGAGCACAAGAAAACCCATTCCGCGAATTCCTGATAGAAATATTTTTACATTGTTTAGTTTGTCCGGAAAATAATACGTGCCGGTTGCATCAAATGAAATTCTTGTGGCTTTCGATTGCGTTGTATAATCAAATCCGATGTTGCCGGAAATTTCTTCTCCCGGATCGTATTCAAACTTTGCCGACGAGTTACCCGGAATAACAATCGGAGTATATTTATTTTTATAAAGGAATGAACTTCCAATGCCGATTACAAACCTGCGTGAAACAGAATACGCATACGCAAAACCAAGATTTGCATTCAAACCTTGTCCGAACACAGGCACGCGATAACCGAGCGCAGATTGCGCAATCAATTTTGTTACTTGCGCTTCTATCGGCGTCAATTTTGTTTTTCCTGTTGGCACACTCACGCTTCCATTCACCCATACTTTATCTCCCGGCACAACGTACGACATTGAAATTTTTGTATCAACAAGTCCTTGCACTGTAGTCGTATCGTGTTTTGCACTGGCGGGAGAATTTGAAACGGAAAAAAGAATTCTATTCCCCAACGGTACTGCAATGGAAACAGGCAGCGATTGTTGACGCAATTTACCCAAATCTGCAAGTTTCCATTCTTGCTGTCCGGCACTCATCGAAATTCCTGTTACACCACGGAAGAGCAATTTTTCGCTGTATCCGAAACCAACAGACTGCGCAGATAATGATATGGCAAAGAACAGCAACACCACCATACCATGAACAATGTATCGCAAATATTTTGATAAAGTTGAATGTATCATCACTGATATTATTTTATGAGTATCATCTTCTTAATCGACGTAAAGTTCCCTGCTTTTAACTTATAAAAATACACACCACTTGCTAATTTTGACGCGTCGAACTTTACTTCGTAATTTCCGGCCTCTTTTGTTTCATTCACCAATGTTGCAACTTCTCTTCCAATTCCATCATAAATTTTTAATGATACATAATTGGTTACTGGTAACTGATAATTGATAACTGTTGTCGGATTGAACGGATTTGGATAATTTGCCGATAATGAATATTCGATTGGCGCTTTTTCAATGTTGGACTCTTGAGAAGATTGCTTTGGTAATGACTTTGACCCTTCACCCGACAATACTAATGCATGATCAACCAAATTGATAATCATATCAATATCATCGCCGCTTTTATAGATTGCCAAGAGTTCGTTCAACATTTGCCGTGCACCAGCATGATCTTTTTTCCCTTCAATGGAGTAATAGATTTTCTGCACTCTTGCATTTCGTTCTTCTAATGTGTTCGGATATTTTTTGATAACATCATCATATAATGTAAGAGCCTTATCATAATTCCCTTTATGTCCATGCATATTGGCAAGAAGATTTGTTGTTAAAGAAATATCTCCTGCATCTAATGTATGCTTTTGTGGGTTTGATTTTATGTCTTCAAAATTTACCAGACCATTATCATCATCATTCGATTCTATAAAGAGACGGCTCAATAACACCAATGCTGATTGTGAATATTTCTTTGAAGAAAACAGTTTCTTATATTTTTTTTGCGCATTGCCATACGATTTATTCATTTGATCTGACACTGCCTCTTCAAAGAGTTTGTCTTCTCCATTGACACTATTATTGAGTTGAGAAGTTGTGGTATCTATATTCACTACCGTTGTCTTTTTAGACAAAGACGTTAATTGTTTTTGATTCATTGCCGGTGGAGGACCGCCACCCTTTGGTTTAGCACGTAAATCTGACCAAGCAAAAATATATACATTAGCGCCTTGAGCATAAGTTGGTACAAAGGAATTATTATACCAGTTCCCTTCCCCATACAAACCTGTATAATCATTAGCCACAAGATCATACCCATAATTATTCTCTATATGGTTATTGCCGCCATGAATCATTCCAGTACTATAGTCATACCGTCCCATGAATGCCCAACTATTGTCATAGGTATCAACTCCGTATGTGTTTCCTGTGATAATATTATTTTGAGTCGGAGTGTAATTATAACCTCTACCAGGAGCAGGATCTCCCGACCATGCACCAAGATATGAATATGTTCTTGGATAGACCCCAACAGTAAATCTTGAAATTGTATTGGAGTTAATATATCCACTTGCACTATAGACATAGACTCCGTAACCAGAACTAATAACACTATTTATAATTGTGTTGTTTTCAATGCGTGGATTTGCATCCCATGCACTTTGAACACCATGCACACTTATATTCTGGATAATATTGTTTGAAATAATTGGGCTTGAATGTTCACAAATTACACCATATGTATTATTTTGAAGTGTACAATTATTTATTGTTGCGTTTGCTCCACTATAACATTCGATTGCATGACCGTATTGCATAATAACACCATTTAAATTTGAACCTGATGCACCAGCACCGTTGAGTGTTATTGAACCCCAACTGCCGGGTGTTGTGCCGGATTGTGAGGTGAACGTTATTGGCTGAAATACTGTACCATTAAAGTTTAATTTTCCGTATGAATAGATACCAGCACCACTCGCCATAGAAAGGGTGATTCCTCCATTTACCGACATAAGACCGCTTGATGGAATACTAATGGTCCTATTGGTATGTACATACCAATCTCTATTTTCCACCGATAGACGTGCTGAATTATTTGAGTATTTTGGAAAATAAGTTGTACCATCAATTGTGTACATAGAAGGATCCCCATCATTCAGTGTCATATCTTTTTGATTGTTATTGAAGGTATTATTTTCTAATTCATATTCTACAAAAGGTCTTGAAATTACAAATCCATTGATTCCGCCAGATACTTCACAATATTTCAATACCGTTGTATAATTCGTTACATTCTCAAAATAGTTTGTAAAGGTTATTCTATCCCATGCGGCATTATTTGATCCGAAACCTGCGCCACGAATTTTTATTGTGTTTGATTGCGTACCAACGACATTAAGACCGTTTATAGTAACATTGAAATTCGGGGGAAGATGAAGAGTAGTGCCGCCCGAAACCGGAAGAGATAAAGTTATATTTTTGTATTGCTTATTAGGATTAAAATCACTACCTGAAACTTTCTTTGCCCAAAAAATATTCCCAGAAAGGGTTTGATCACTAATATTGTCTGTAATAAAATTATCCCACTGTGGTAAAGTTCCATCATTAAATTGAGCTTGAAATGTCAAATTTAAACTTGAGTACGAAAAACTATTCAACGATAACCCGGTTCTTATATTGCCAACTGTTCTTGATTTCAATGTTGTGTTTTCCGACAGTTCATTATTGTTTGGGTAAAACAATTGATTCGTGGCACCATTATTTTTTGCAAAATTATTGTAATAATCCGGGATTTTTAAGCCAAGTTTTCCACTGACAAGATCACCACTTACTGGAAATGTTGAATAAGCTGAGTAATGCCAAATAAGAGCACCGCCGTTGGCAAATGTTGAATTTAACGAAGCATCAATCCCACCTGCATACCTATTGAACTTTTCACGTTTTCGATATTCTATTATAAAATATTCGCTATGACTTTCCCAATCGTTGAACCTGCCCGCATCTCCATAAAACGTGATTACCACAACATGAGGTGAAGATGCCGAAGTTACAGGTTCAAGAATAATAGATGAAGTGTTTTGTGATATTTTGGTGATATTCGAACTCGGTATCCACCCAAGCTGAATTTTCCATAAAGGGTTAATATGAGGAGGACAAAAATAATATTTTCGACTTCCGAATCCACCCCAAAACATCAAATCCCATGAGCCGCATACCAAATGACCTAAACCTAGAGTGTGTCCAAATTCATGCGCAATTCCTGTTGCTCCTTCAAAAATACTCAAATGTTTTTGTGTAGGATAATCTATAAAAAATCCCATTTTTTCGGCATAATAGATTACTGAACCACCTACTCCATCTGTCCACCCACCTATTAGCGCTCCGGCACCAACAATGGCAACTCGACCAGTATATGTATCTATGTTAAAAGATATTTGACCTGCATCGCGTAACGCTCTCAACAGTGCATATGTATCCGCTCCAAGCGGGTTACCTAATGGGGCGATTTGATACTCACTCTTAACTTTAGGCAATCTGATCCAGTCAATGTACTTGTTGTTACCAACCGTGATAATATTGTTCACAATTCCTGTTTCATATTTATTTGCACCGGCTCCTCGTGTTATAAATGGTATGATCCGTGCATTGCCATAACTCACTTCGTACCAGTAATCGCGAACACTGCCGTAAACGGTAAGATCAAATTGCTCAACATTAGTTTCAACGTGATTGTGGTGAGAAGTATAATCGGGATGCTTAAATGTACCTGTATAAGGATTTGGATCAGTATTTTTAGAGAATATCATATCCCAATAATCATCGTATGTATATTTTCGAACTTTCCTTTTAGGCGCGTGAACAGTTTTCACATCAATATAACCAAATGACCCAATCGCATTTTCATTTAATATCACACCTCCTCCAATATCGGTACCAATAAGTACAGTGTCGGCATCGGAAGTTAAAAAACTTCCATCAGCTTTGCGGCTGTCCAAGAAATCTACATAAACAACAACAAGCGGTAAATCCTGAAGGAGGATTGGCGAAGGAACATACGCCGGATTGGAATTTGGAGGGGTAGAACAATTTTCTTGTGCAACTGAAACATTGTGCAATATCACTATTGCACACAAAAGCATCGTTATTTTTGTAAACATTGTAGCCTCCTTCTATAAAAATAGTTTGAGTTATTTAATGAGTATCATCTTTCTCACCTGCACATAATCTTTTGTTTGTAAACGGTAATAATAAATTCCGCTTGATAATGTTGAGGCATCAAAGTTTGCTCGATAGGTGCCGGCTCCTACAACTTCATCAAGGATTGTCACTATCTCCCTTCCAATCACATCATACATTTTCAGGGTTATTTTTTCTTTTCGAGGTATTTGATATTCAATTATTGTGTTTGCATTAAATGGATTCGGATAGTTTTGATACAAAACAAAATCTTGAGGAATCGTTGCTGATGTCTTAACTGACGTTATTTGACCGAGTTTGCCAGTTCTGCCTGTATGCTGTGCAAAAATTCCACCTCGCCAAAATGCTATTATCGCTCCGCTGTTGTTATCTGAAGCAACAATATCATTATCTATTTCAAAACTTGGGACTGAAAATATTTGTACTCTTTGTTGTAGTAATGAGTCACCATTGAGACTATATTTTTGAAACGTGTAATCATTATAAATTAACCCAAAATCATTATTCCCAAGTGAAAAATTTATAGGATGATTTTTTGAAAAAAACTTGAGCCCATCACCATACCATTCAGGACCATCTTGTGAAATGCGTTGAAGATAGATATAATATTTTAACGGACTTTGAGTATAATACCCATAAGAAAAATATATCCTTCCTTTCCTATCCAGTTGTAAAACAGGATTTATTCCTGCACCGCCATCTCCTAAATAAACATTATTACTTGTCGTATAGATAGTTGAAGATATACTATCCCATTCATTTGATAGTTTTATTATTTCTAATTTCCGGTATAGTTTATCTGACGAATCCTTGAGCAGGTAACTGTGCAGGTCAATCGTAATAGTATCATTTTGAATGAAAATTCCTCCAAAATTCTTATAAGACGGTGGCAATAACTTTGTCCCGCTTGTATCAACAAGTTGAGGTCCATTTAGCGTAAAATAAAGTATCTGATTTTTTACTCGGTAAATTTGCCTGTATGGTATTGTAGCATTAACGGTGGAAGAATCTATATCATGTTCCCATATCATTTGTCCTGAACTGCTATACCTTATTAGCTTTGACCATTCTTTGTCAGCTTTATTGGTCCGGTAAAAATCTTGCTCGTACACCAATAAAATAATCCCTCCTTTCCCATCATCTACTCCATACGCGCGCTTAATACCGCCGTTAAGCGATGCAACTTGTAATCCCGTATCAGACCACATTTTTTGTCCGAACTTGTTGATACGCTGAATATACAATGCATTCTGCGTCGGTGTAAACCATTGGTCAAGTTCCGCGTTTCTGTCATCCTTCCACCAAACAATAATGCTGCCGTTATTATCTAATACTGTAGGAAGCGTGTACACAAAATTCGATCCCGCGTTTTGATATACCCGTGTCGGCTGAACCCATTGTTTGTATCCATAAGGATCTAATTTTTGCAGCCACAGGTTGTAACTTGCCATTCCAAAAATGAATGAACTGCCGTCCTGTGTTGTGCAAATTGTCGGTGTAAAACCGGGGCAAACATAGAGTGAACTGTCGGGATCGGGAGAGGTGGACCACTGGGCGAGCGAACAATGAACAATAAACAATAAAACAAAAAAAAGTTTTGTCTTCATTTGACCATCACCATCTTTCTCACCTGCACATAATCTTTTGTTTGTAAACGGTAATAATAAATTCCGCTTGATAATGTTGAGGCATCAAAGTTTGCTCGATAGGTGCCGGCTCCTACAACTTCATCAAGGATTGTCACTATCTCCCTTCCAATCACATCATACATTTTCAGGGTTATTTTTTCTTTTCGAGGTATTTGATATTCAATTATTGTGTTTGCATTAAATGGATTCGGATAGTTTTGATACAAAACAAAATCTTGAGGAATCGTTGCTGATGTCTTAACTGACGTTATTTGACCGAGTTTGCCAGTTCTGCCTGTATGCTGTGCAAAAATTCCACCTCGCCAAAAAGCAATAATTGCACCACCATTATTATCGGATGTAACTGCTTCATTATCAATATCAAAATCTGTTGCATTAAAAACTTTAACTCTTTGTTGTAGCAGTGAATCACCGTTTAGATCATACTTTTGATGTGAATAATCATAATAAATTAATCCAAGTTCTCCTTTACCTGAAAATGCTCTTATTGGCCAATCATTTGTAACTATTTTCATTCCATCACCAACCCATTGTCCTCCAAACTTGTTAACGCGCTGAATGTATAGATGATAACTACGTGGTTGTTGAATATAATATCCATAAGAAAAAAATATTCCACCTGAATTATCAAGCAATACATTGGGTAATACCGAACTACCACCATCTCCTAAGTATACACTGTCACTTGAAATAAAACTTGATGTCCATATACTGTCCCACATGTTTGAAATTTTTGTTAGTTTTAATTTCAGATGAACTCGATTTAGTGAATCAATAATCTCAGAACTCTGAATGCTTAGAATGGTGGTGTCCACATCAATAATAATTCCACCAAAAATTATTGAGGGCGGACTCATTTTATTACCTGCGGTATCAATAACTTTCCAACCATTTTGTGAATAGTACAATATTTGTTGTTTTAATCGGTATGGCTGGCTGTTGGGTATTGTACCATTGATTGAAGATGTATCAATGAGTACTTCCCATTCCTTTTTTCCAAACGTATTGTATCGTATAAGTTTTGAATATTCTTTATTTGTTTTATTGGTTCGATAAAAATCTCTCTCAACAAAAAACAAAATAACTCCCCCAGCGCCATCATCAACTCCATACCCCCACTTTATTCCACCATCAAGCGGTGCAATCTGTATTCCTGTATCTGACCAAACTTTTTGTCCAAATTTGTTTACTCGCTGCATATACAATGCGTTTTGAGTCGGAGAAAACCATCGATCAAGTTCTGCATTTCTGTCATCTTTCCACCATACAATAATTCCACCGTCATTATCTAATACAGTAGGGAGTGTATACACAAAAACCGATCCTGCGTTTTTGTACACTTGCGTTGGCTGCATCCATTGTTTGAAGCCATACGGGTCTAACTTTTGCAGCCACAGGTTGTAACTTGCCATTCCAAAAATAAATGAACTGCCGTCTTGTGTCGTCCGAATTGTGGGTGTAAACCCGGGGCAAACATAGAGCGAACCGTCGGGGTCGGGAGAAGTTGACCATTGGGTAAATGAAACAGTTACCAATAAACAGTGAACAATGAGCAATGCCGAAAAAAGGATCTTTATTTTCATAATCCAAAAAAATTATCTTATCAATATCATTTTTTTCACGTCTCTGAATTCTTCTGTCTGAATGCGATAATAATAAACGCCGCTTGCAACTGTTTTTCCAAAATCATCTTGTCCATTCCATTCAGGATTGTATGTCCCGATCGGTTGCAGCACATCAACAAGTGTTTTTATTTTTTGTCCGAGCAC
>CAYHZL010000029.1:22269-25190 GCA_964361075.1 uncultured Chitinophagaceae bacterium | reverse complement strand
TGAAAAGGGGGTGTCCCGATTTGCTTTTTAATCGGGACGGGGGATTCATTTTCTTAGGAAATACTGAAATTATGCGAAGCATGCATACGCACAAACATAGTTTCTGAGTAGTTACAAAATAAGTTTTTAAAGGATGAGAGAGAGTGAAACTCTCTCATCTTTCTATTGTTGTTTTTAAAGTCATGCCATGAGTTACTTTTTGACATCATAAAAACTTACAACATTCACCAAAACATTAGACAAATCCCGAAGGGATGGCTTAGCCACTCATGGCATGACTGAATAGATACGTTTGAAGTGTAAGTGCCAATTCATCAACGGTACACAGTATCGTTGAAATTATTAAAATTCAAAAAATAGTAGTTTGTATGAAGAACAAAACGATGATGTTGTTTCAAACAAAAACATGCTCGCACGCATTGTTGGTTTGCGTACTATCATTATTTCTCGCCTCGCACATCTTTGCAGATACGCGCGGGAAGTTAACCGGAGTGATTACCGATAAAGCCGGCAAAGAAAAATTAATCGGTGTCAACATCGTTATCGTGAGCACACCGTTAGGCGCTGCAACGGATGTTGAAGGATATTACGTCATCATGAATATTCCTCCCGGTACGTATGATGTGCGTCTCAGTTCCGTTGGCTTTGAATCGAAAATTGTGAAGGGCTTGCGCATTAGCTCCGGACAGACGACAACGCTGAATGAAAAACTTTCCGAAGAAGTGGTAACAACAAAAGAAGTTGTTGTTACTGCGGAACGTCCGATTGTTGATACGCGGCAAACGAGCGCTGTTTCAATTATGAGCAATGAACAAATTGCTGTGCTGCCTGTGCAAAACTTACAAGATATTGTAAATTTAAAAGCCGGTGTTGTTGATGGACACTTCCGCGGCGGTCGCCTTGGTGAAGTCCAATATCAAGTTGATGGTGTCTCGGTGAATAATCCATTAACAGGTGAATCGTCGGTGCAATTAGATCGTTCTGTTCTGCAGGAAGTGCAAGTCGTGAGCGGTACATTCGATGCTGAATACGGTCAAGCGATGAGTGGTGTGGTGAATGCGGTGTTGCGCAGCGGACGAAGTGATGCATTTGAATGGAGCGGCGAAACATATTTTGGCGACAATGTTGTGTTTGGATCGAGTGATAAGTTTTCACGTGTTGAACGTCTCAATCCGCTCGCGTATCAAAGCTATCAGTTTTCGTTAAGCGGACCAATGATGTTGCCGAAGACAACATTCATACTCAGCGCTCGCCGTTACGCTGCTGAAGGGTATTTGTATGCCGAGCGTCGTTTCAATCCGACAGATACATCAGATTTTAATAATAAAATCTTTAATCCGACCGGCGATAAAAAAATAATTCCGATGGGATATTATGATCCAGCTTCGCGTTCTACAAGCACACACAATGAGTGGTCTGGTCAAGTAAAAATATTTAATTCATCATTGGAAAATATTCAGTTAAGTTACCAGGCAATTTTTAATGTAACCAAAAACACGCCGTTTAATTTTGATTATCGCTACAATCCGGATGGCAATATTACACCGTATTTTTTTTCGTTGGTGCATGGTTTTGATATTACACACATGCTGAGTGATAAAGTTTTTTACACGCTGAACTTGCGCCAAAATAAAACTGACTATCGCTCGTATATGTATGAAGACATTAATGATCCGCGTTATTATAAAGCAGGGCTGCCAATGTCTGATCCTATTTATAGTGACGACGGTGCTATTATTCAAGGCGTTAACATGAACCGTCGTATTGAAAAAACTTACGTGTATATTGGCAAGGCATCATTAACTGCTCAAATGACGAATATACATTTATTAAAAGCTGGTGTTGAATTACAGTTGTCTGATATTACGTTTGGTTCGCCGGGCATTATTCTGCTTACAACAATAAACGGCAAATCTATTTTAGCGCCGCATGTTAACGAAGCCGACGAACCAAATAGCCACACGAATACGTACAAGCCAATTTCAATTGCGGCATACATACAAGATAGAATTGAATGGAAAGATGTCATGGCGCGTGTTGGCATTCGTGTGGAATCGTTTGATGCGAATACAACGGTGCCAAGCAATCTGCAAAATCCTGCAAACGCAATTGTTGGTTCACCGCTTTCTCATCTAAAAAGTACAACGAAGAAAATTGTTGTTGCACCGCGCATCGGTATTTCATACCCAATTATTGCAAACGGATCAATATATTTTTCGTATGGACATTTTTATCAACTTCCCGCCATCGATAAATTTTTCTCAAATTCAGATTACACAGTGTTGAAGCATTTATCAGGCGGAGGTTATGATTATGGTGTGCTGGGTAATGCTGATTTAAAACCGGAGTTTACCACGCAATATGAATTTGGTTTGAAAGCTCAGCTCACAGATTTCTTCGGTATTGATGCAAGTCTTTTTTACAAAGACATCCGCAATTTATTAGGTGTCGAGTTTGTCGAAACCTACAATGTTGCAACATACTCCCGACTGACAAACGTAGATTTTGGCGGTGTCAGTGGTTTTACGTTAACACTGGATTATCGCAGTGCAGAGTTCTTGAGTGCATCTATAGATTATACATTTCAGAATGCTGATGGTAATTCCAGCGACCCGGCAGAGACTGCAAACCGTGCGAAAAGCGGACAAGATGCCAATCCTCGTGTTGTAGCTTTTACATGGGACCAACGCCATACAATAAACGGAACGATTACATTGCAAGAACAAAATAATTATTCTGTTACAGCAATTACGAAATTTGGAACGGGACAACCGTACACGCCGACTATTGGTTCCGGATTCGGGGCTGATTTAGAAAACAATTCCGGAAGGAAAATAAGCGGTGTTGTTGTTGATTTGCGCGGAGAAAAACATTTTACATTTGGTGGTATTGCAATGAGCGTTTTTACCCGCATCTATAAT
>CAYHZL010000029.1:0-22259 GCA_964361075.1 uncultured Chitinophagaceae bacterium | reverse complement strand
AATACTTCATTTCATAATGGTTTTGTATTTCCGACTACAGGCAGCGTTGATTATTCAACAACAGCATATCAAGATCGCAGCGCATTGAGTGATCCGGGAAGATTTTTTCCGCCGCGTCGAATTGAAATTGGAATCTCAGTAAAAGGAAGTGTATTGGTGCCATGAAAAAGTCTACCTACAAATTTGGAGAAATATGTATGACGTGGAATATGATTTCTAGAAACGTGGACGAAAAGTGTCGCCACCAAGACACCAAGTCACAAAGACCTATAAATTTGAAATGTTTTCTTCCGAAGGCATGGCTTTGCCATTTGTGTCTTCGAGCCTTTGTGGCAAAAGTGGGGGTTTTCGGCCGCGTTTCTAGTAACATTAAACTTTCGTTCGCTCTGCTCGCGGCTCTCGGAATACATACTATCGTAACGGCACAAACTCTGGAGCCTGTTGTTCCGAAAGATAAACGCGGAGATTTTTCGTACGAGCGCGAGGGAACGCATGATGCAAATAATATTCGCACGTTTTTTAAAAGCTATGGTATGGTCGGCGGATTTTATGATCAGGACCCGGCAAATGTTGATCTTAGTGTTTTTCATTCTGTTGAAATTCCGAAAGGAAGTGGAATGAATTATAGCGATGGTGTTACTCCATTTGTGCTTGCAAAAATTTCACAAACTGATGGTTCCTCTGCATGGATTATGGAAACCGGTTACCGCGAACGGCAAATAAGAAGTCCGCGCACAAATCTCACAATGAAATTTGAACCCCGCCCCGGATATTTTCAAGTTGATCCTTCTATCAATAGAGATCGTTCTCCTGCAATGAGCAATTTACCTCGCACATGGCCCGATCAATGGGTTGATAGAATGAAAGATACTGCGGATGCAGGATGGAAAGGTTCATGGAATGGTTACTTTGGAAAAAAACCTGCTGCCGACCAAGAAAGTTTTTTTGTTATGGATGACGATTATTATGATGCGTGGAGTTTTCAACCGGATTCCCGCGATGCAACGCGACACGGTTTGGGATTGCGCATTGAAGTGCGTGGATTTCAGTGGGCAAATCCGCAAGCCGGCAATGTAATTTTCTGGCACTACGATATTGCAAATGAAGGTACAACGGATTATAACGACAACATTATTTTCGGTTTGTATATGGATTCCGGAGTTGGCGGTTCGAGTGTTGCTTGTCCTCCGGCAGTTAACGGAGAATCGGATGATGATAATGCATACTACGATAAATCTCTCGGGTTAAATTTAGTGTACACGTGGGATAAAAATGGAACCGGAAGAGGTAAGGATGGCTGCGCGCCAACAGGGTATCTTGGTTACGCATATCTTGAAACCCCAGGGAAGTCGTACGACAAAATAGACAACGATGATGATGGTATTATTGATGAAGCGCGTGATAGTGGACCGGGACAAAAAATCATGAGTCAACAAGCTATTTTGGATTACATCAATGGTCATCCGAATATTTATAATGCTGCAAAATTTGAAAAAACGTACGGACCAATAAAAAATCGTCCGGCATACAAAGCAGGTGTATGGTGGACTGGCGATGAAGATATGGATTGGGTAGCAGAGTTGCACGATAAAGGTGCGGATGGCATTGGTCCGAATGATTTAGGATATAAAGGACCCGATGAAGGTGAAGGAGACGGCAAACCAACCAGCGGCGAACAAAATTTTGATAAAACAGATTTGCATGAATCTGATCAGATCGGTTTAACAAGTTTTAAGTTCAATCATATAAAAAGTGGACCGCCGGAAGAATTGATAGGCGTTACATTCTATTATGATGGACAAAAGCATTGGCCAAAAATTCTCTATGAAGTATTTTCTCTTCCTCCGGGCAGTCCCGGAACTTTTGATACAAAATTATCTTTGGATGAGAACATTGCATTTCTTTTTGCTTCGGGTCCATTTCACTTGGAAGCTGGGAGACGAGAGCGTTTTAGTCTTGCATTGGCTTATGGTGCTAATCAAACAGAATTGAAAACGACAATCAAAATTGTGCAAGAGATTTACAACGTCAATTATCAATTTGCTACGCCGCCGCCAATGCCGATTTTAAAAGCTGAATCCGGCAATCATTATGTTCGTCTCTCATGGGATGACGGCGCTGAACGCAGTATTGATCCTATTACCTATATCAATGATTTTGAAGGATACAGAATTTATCGTGCGACCGATCCTGAATTCCGTGATGTGAAAGTAATTACGAATGCTCAAGGAACAGGCCCCATGGTGTTCGGCAAACCACTGGTTCAGTTCGATTTGAAAGACGGGAAATTAGGATACTCAAAACAAATTGTAGACGGTGTTGCATATTACCTTGGCGATGATACCGGGATTCGGCATTCATTTACCGACACCACAGTTACGAATGGACAAACGTATTTCTATGCCGTTACTTCTTACGATTACGGAGTAGATTCGTTAGGATTTTATCCGTCAGAAAATGCCATTACTGTTTCGCAAACACTGCGCGGCGGAATAGTGTTGCCGCAAAATGTTGTTGAAGTACGTCCGGAGCCAAAAGTTTCCGGATATATTCCTGCTGAAACCGGCGGCATTCGTCATACAAAAGGAAAAGGTGTTGGCACAGTGAGTATGACCGTTTTGAATTCGGCGCTTGTTCCTGATAACCGAGCGATTAAATTGATTTTTAAAAATACTAAAGGGAGTACCAATGTTCGCGCAGACTATTATCAGTTGGTAGATAGTGCAAGTGGAACAATCTATTTGGATCGCGGCAACAGTTTTTACGGTGGCGACAGCGGACAAGTTGGCGCAGGTGTGATGCCATTGATTAAGACAAGCATAGTGCCGACAATAGATTCGGCAAATACAGGTTTTACTTCTGCAAGCACAGCCAAAATGCAAATGAAGGCAACATATCTTGCTGATACCGTTGCAATGCGCAGAGAAAAAAGACATTCGGGGTATCCGAATGATATTCGTATTGTGTTTAGTAAAAATTACATTGACACCTCAATTGCATTTGATGTAGATCGCGTTGTTAAACCGACAAAGTTTTCTGTTCTTGCACTTAATAATGATGGCACAACACAGCGTTTGAAGTTTGCTTTTGAAGATAAGAATAATGACAGTACGCTGAGTGCAAGCGGCGAGGTTATTCAAATTGCCGATACAACGTATCTATTAAATATTCCGCCGATTGTTTTGCCAAACTTTGTCTGGCAAATCGAAGTTGATACGGTTGTTGCACTGCCCAAAAATGGCGATGAATATTTTCTACGATTACATACACCATTTTCGGATTATGACGAGTTCACGTTTACAACCAAGGGTCAAAAAGTTGATGCTGGAAAAGCAAAGAATGATTTCAAACAAGAACCGTACGTTGTACCAAACCCGTATGTTGGTGCGGCAAGTTTTGAGCCATCGCGTTTTGCAATTTCAGGACGCGGCGAACGTCGAATGGAATTCCGTGGACTGCCGACGAACTGCACAGTCCGGATTTATACTGTGAAAGGCGAGTTAGTGCAAACACTACAACAGGATGGTTCGAACAATGGATATATCCCGTGGAATTTACGAACGAAAGATAATTTAGATGTAGCTCCGGGTTTATATATTTTCCATGTCGATGGAAAGGAAGCCGGAACGTATATAGGAAAGTTTGCTATCATCAAATAACTTAAAGTATAGCCATGAAAAATTTTTTTCTGACATGTATAACAATTCTTGTTCTTCTTACAACTGTCGTGCAAATGGTACACGCGCAATCAAAAACTGGAACAACAATTGGTCAATCACTTTTAATTGAACCAAGCGCGCGCATTGCTGCAATGGGTAATGCCGGCGTGGCAGTTTCAAGCGAAGCGTTATCATTCTATTACAATCCGGCAGCGCTCGGACATATAAATACATCCGATGCACAATTCACACATAGCAATTGGCTTGCAGGAATAACGTACGATTATTTTTCAACGTCGCTTCATATCGGCAGTAATAATTCTCTCGGTCTTTCGTTAATGTCTCTTAATTCCGGAGAAATTGCCGTGCGCACAGTTGAAGCTGAACAAGGTACCGGCGAACGATATTCCGTTTCAGATTTTGCAATTGGTCTTGGATATGGACAACGTATCACAGATCGTTTCTCTGCGGGATTTCAACTGACATTTTTTCAACAAACAATTTGGCATGCAAGTTTAAATGTCTTTGCAGTAAATTTCGGAACATTGTATCAAATTACTGATGATGGGTTGCAGCTTGGTGCAAGTATTTCAAATTTTGGAACGCGCGGAAAATACAGCGGAAGAGATCTGCGTATTCGCTATGATATTGATCCAACTCGTAACGGCGACAATGGAAGTTTACCGGCTGAAATAAATACGGATGAATTTACTCTCCCCATCGTATTTCGTGTGGGTATGACATATCCGTTGAAGATTAATGAAGATAACGAATTTCACTTTGTTGTTGATGCATTTCACCCGAGTGATAATTCCGAAAGTATGAGCGTTGGCGGCGAATATCTTTTTATGAAATCATTTGCTCTTCGTGGCGGATATCAACAATTGTATCAAAAAGATTCTGAAGTAGGATTAACGTTTGGTGCCGGATTTAATTATGATGTGTATAGTTATATGTTGCACGTTGATTATTCGTGGGCTAAACATCAGCACTTAGGTGATATGCAAAGATTTACAGTGGGTGTTACATACTGATCGCTGAGTTCATCATTTTATAGAATGATGTTCAAATCCGATGTGTTCGTTTTCTCAAGGGCATCTCTAAAAACTAGTCCCGAAGGGATCCCTTCGGGATTACGAAACCTTCAAGGTTTTTATCTTTGCGAGGTACATAAAATTTTAACATCACAAAATTTGGTCAAGTTAAACTGAGCGAAGCCATCACTTCGTGACTTGAAGGTTTTTAGAGATGCCCTAAACATACATGGCGCCGAAGCGCCACTGCTAAAAACCTGTGGCTTAAATTTTTTTTGGGTGAGTAGTTACAAAATATGATATATGAAGTAATCAATATTGAAAATCCCTTTGGGACTGAATTATTATTAAAAGAAGTTACGCAAAGTTCAACTTTTATGAAAAAAAAGAACGATTTAAAGAATAATAGAACACGGATAACGCTGATTTTGACAGACTTTCACGGATTTAAATCTGTGTACATCAGTTTAATCTGTGTCATCAGTGGTCTATTTTGTGTTTTGCGTAACATCAGTGAGTCCACTCTAAAAAGGTATTTTTAAGGAAATAATTGCCAAATTTAAACTGGATTCGATATCTAAAAATTGAAATTAGACCTTTTTAGAGCGGACTCATCAGTTATTAAAAGGAAGATAAGTGAAACAATTTAAGACTAAATACGGACAGTTTTCAAAAGATGGGAAAGAATTTATTATTACCACACCGCGAACACCGCGACCGTGGACGAATGTTGTAACCAATGGCGATTTCGGTTTTATCGTTTCGCAAACGGGCGGCGGATATAGCTGGAAGCAAAATGCGCAAGTAAACCGAATTTCGCGGTGGGAACAAGATATGATTAAAGACGAATGGGGAAAGTATCTCTACATTCGTGATAATGAATCAGAAAAAATTTGGTCGGCGGGATGGAAACCGGTGTGCGCGGAACCGGATGAATATGAATGTCGTTTCGGAATTGGTTACGCTTCAATTCGTTCGTTGAACAACGGTATCGAAAGTGAATTGTTGATGTTTGTTCCGAACGATGCGCCGATTGAAATTTGGAAATTAAAATTACGCAACACAAAAAAGAAAGCACGCACGCTTTCACTCTTTTCGTACTTCGAATGGAATCTCGGCGTCGCGCCGGATTGGCATCGTGAGTTTCACAAATGTTTTTTGAAAACAGAATACGATGAAAAAAATAAAGCAATGTTTGCAACAAAGCGTTTGTGGGAAGTTCCTTCGTCAAACGGACACTGGAACCGCAATTGGGAATACACCGCATTCCATTCGTGCAATGTAAAACCAACTTCATACGATGGAGACAAAGAAACATTCATCGGTATGTACGGTAACCAACGCGCACCGCTCGGCGTGGTGAACGGCAAACTGCAAAAACGAACCGGTGATTGGTTGGATGCAATTGCAAGTCTGCATATCAACGTACATTTAAAACCGAACGAAGAGAAAGAAATTATTTTCACGCTCGGCGCTGCAGAAAAAAAAGAGGACGCTGTTGCTGCAATCAACAAGTATCATTCAATAAAAGAAGTGAGTGCGGCGTTCATCGCAATGCAAGAACGATGGAACGGAATCCTTTCTTCTGTTGAAGTAAACACGCCTGATGATGCGATGAACATCATGCTCAACACGTGGTTGAAATATCAGGCAATTGCCGGAAGAATTTGGGGACGCACAAGTTACTATCAAACAGGTGGTGCGTTTGGTTTCCGCGACCAATTGCAAGACAGCCAAATCTTTCTGCCAATTGACGCGACGCGAACGAAGAATCAAATTCTATTGCATGCACGTCATCAATTTAAAGATGGACAAGTGTATCATTGGTGGCATCCTATTTCCGAAGTTGGTTTACCAACCGATATGACGGATGATTTATTGTGGCTGCCGTATTTGGTGAACAGTTACTTATTGGAAACGAATGATTATTCTATTCTGGAAGAGAAAGAACCGTTTCTCGACGACAAAGCGTCGGCAAGTTTGTACACCCACTGCGTGCGTGCAATCGAAAAAGTGTGTACGCGATTTAGCGAGCGCGGTCTGCCGTTCATTGGTGCGGGTGATTGGAATGACGGACTGAGTGCGGTTGGTTTAAAATGGAAAGGTGAATCTATTTGGCTTGGTCAATTCTTCCATCGTATTCTTTTGGATTTTGCTGTGATTGCTGAAAATTATAACGACGCCGCACATGCAGTTTCGTACAGAGAGAAAGCAGCTAAATTGAAAGAGGCACTCAATCAGCATGGATGGGATGGAGAGTATTACTACGGCGCAACAAAAGATTCCGGCGAAAAATTGGGAAGCAAAGAAAGCGCCGAGGGAAATTTGTGGCTTAACACCCAAACGTGGGCGGTGATTGGTGATGTTGCTGAGCCGGCACGCGCTCAACAAGTGATGAAAGTTGTTGATGATAAATTAGATTTCAAAGCCGGCACAGTATTAATTTATCCGGCATACAAAACTCCCGATACTGAAATTGGATATCTCACACGGTATTCTGCCGGCACGCGAGAAAATGGCGGCACGTACACACACGCCGCAACATGGACAGTTATTGCACAAGCAAAATTGAAAAAAGCAGATGCAGCATTTCGCGCGTTTTCAAAATTGAATCCAATTGTGCGCGGTGCAAAACCGGATGAATATGTTGCAGAACCGTACGTAACGCCGGGAAATATAGAAGGACCGGATTCACGGTTTTACGGACGCGGCGGATGGACGTGGTACACCGGTTCGGCTGCATGGTTATTTAAAGTTGGTGTAGAATGGATACTCGGAGTTCGTCCGAGCAGAGAAGGATTGATTGTTGACCCATGTATTCCTTCTTCATGGAAAGAATATTCTGTGAAAAGAAATTTCCGCGGCGCTGCATACCACATCACCGTTAAAAATCCTAACGGTGTTTCATTCGGAGTAAAAGAAATATCTCTCAATGGAAAAAAAATTGTTATTACAGGAATCAAATACCAATGTGTAATTCCTGTCTGCCCGGCTGGCTCTGTAAATTCTGTTGAAGTCCTTTTAGAAAAATAATTTAGTGTGCTACATTCCTTGCCAAGTTGAAAAACTTGGCAAGTTATTTTAAACAGCAACAGCATTTCTTTTTACAACATATAAAAACAAGGAAAATATGAAACGGTTATTTTTGTTAATAGCAGGGATTGGGATTTTTTCTTTATCACTACAAGCACAAACAAAACAAGACATTATTATTTTTGATGAAGGTGATACCGGCGGAACGTTTTATGATGCTTCGTGGGGAAATGTTACTGCGCCGAGCACCCTTGCATTAGGCGGTGGTGGCGAAAAACTTATTGTTGTTTCAATACAACATTATTCCGGTAGTAAAAGCGGACTGATACAATGGCAATCAGCTACAGGTGGTGATTGGAAAATTTTTATTGCAAACCTTGGTTGGGCGGCAAAAAATGCAACCGGCTATGATAGCTTAATATTCTATCTTAATTCTCGCGGTGCAATTCTGGTAAATCAATTGCCGACTGTCGGATTGGAAACTTCTGGAAACGCTCTTTCAAAGTTGGTTGCATTAGGAAGCTATCTTTCAGGCGGCACTGATGCCGATACTACAACATGGCAGCGAGTGAGCATTCCATTAGCAATATTTTCGGGATTTGATCTTTCTATTTTTAAAGATGTGAACTTCCATCAGGATGCGGTTGATAATATACAACATACGATGTGGATAGATAACATTCGTATTATTGCGAAGAGTGGAGTTGTTGATACAACGAAACCAAGTGCGCCAAAAAAAGTTGTTGTTCGTACCGGCGATAAAAGTACGACTGTGCATTGGAATAGAAATCCTGAACAAAATATTTCCGGATACAATGTGTATCGCGCCACAACAGTAAGCGGACCATATACAAATGTATCGAACGGTGCAGTGATCATTCAAAGCATTGCCGATGTGAATGTCGTCAATGGAACAACATACTATTACTTTGTTCGGGCTGTGAATACAAGTCAGGTTGAAGGTTCTGGTTCAGATACAATCAGCGCTGCGCCGAAAGCATTTGCCGATACGACTGCGTTTCTTAATTATGTTGAGCAAACTTCGTTCGATTATTTTTGGTACGAAGCGAATCCTGATAATGGATTAATTAAAGACCGTAGTTCAAAAGATTCTCCGGCAAGTATTGCGGCTGTTGGTTTCGGATTAACAGCAATCGGTGTGGGTGTTGATCGCGGTTGGATTACACGAGCCGAAGGACGCGACCGCACATTGATTACTTTAAAAACATTTTGGGAATATCCGCAAGGGACTGCCGCAGCAGGTATTATTGGATACAAAGGTTGGTTCTATCATTTTTTAAAAATGGATACAGGTGAACGCACATGGGATTGCGAGCTTTCATCAATTGATACAGGCTTGTTGCTTGCCGGCATTTTGTATTCGAAACAATATTTTAACGGTGCTGATACGACCGAAACAAAAATTCGCAATCTTGCAGATTCAATTTATAAACGCATTGATTGGAACTGGATGACGAATAATGGTTCATCGCTGAGTATGGGATGGAAGCCCGCATCAGGTTTTCTTGGCGCGCGTTGGGTAGGGTATAATGAAGCAATGATTTTATATATCATGGGAATAGGTGCGCCATCCAATCCGCTTCCTGCTTCATCGTGGGATGCATGGACAAACGGCTACCAATGGAAATATAGCAGCTTGCTGGGAAATTATTTTGTTAATTTTCCACCGTTGTTTGGTCATCAATATTCACACTGCTGGGTTGACTATCGAGACAAAGCTGATGTATATATGAAAGGAAAGGGAATTACATATTTTGAAAATTCGCGGCGCGCAACATTGGAGCAACGTCTCTATTGTATTAGTAATCCAAATAAATTTACCGGCTACGGTCCGAATATGTGGGGCATTACTGCGTCCGATGTTCCGACCGGGTACAATGCACGCGGAACAAATATGAATGATGATGGAACACTGAATGCTACAGCGCCGGGCGGCTCAATGCCGTTTGCACCGGAAGTATGTATTCCCGCATTACGAAATATGTATGATACGTACCGCACTACAATTTGGACCGGATACGGTTTTACAGATGCGTTTAATGTAAGCGTAAGTCCTGTTTGGTGGGATACAGATGTGCTTGGTATTGATCAGGGACCAATTGTTATTATGATGGAGAACTACCGGACAGGAAATGTATGGAAAACATTTATGAAGGAAAAAATAATTATTGACGGATTGCAGCGAGCAGGATTTACACCAAGTACCGGTGTTAGCAATGAAAAGGAAAATGTACCTGCGGTGTTTTCACTTCAACAAAATTATCCGAACCCATTCAATCCGGCAACGGAAATCAGTTACCAGTTACCAGTGAGCAGTTACATGACGCTGAAACTTTTCGATGTGCTTGGTCGAGAGGTGGCAACACTCATCAACGAAGTGCAGTCCGCAGGCAAGCACAACTTTGAACTTTCTACTTTGAACTTTTCACTTTCCAGCGGCGTGTATTTTTACACCATGCAAAGCGGAAGTTTTTCTGAAACAAAAAAAATGATGTTATTACGTTAATGAAAAGGTGTATGATGCGGAAAAGTATTTTTGTCATTATTCTCGCGAATAGTATTTCGCTTAATTTATTTTCGCAGACGAAACAAGCTGTGGAATTTGATCCATTTCTCGATACGCTTGAGCAACACACATTTAATTATTTTTGGGAAAATGTTGATACCAAAACAGGATTGACACCAGACCGATATCCTTCGGAATCGTTTTCTAGTATGGCAGCAATAGGATTTGCTTTAACATCATACGGTATTGGTGCTCAACGAAAATATATTTCTCGCGAAATAGCGGCGGATCGTGTTCTTACAACTTTAAAATATTTGTATCAACTTCCTCAAGGCGATGCTTTAATGGGTACTGCCGGGCATCAAGGTTTTTTTTATCATTTCCTTAATTTTCGAGATGGTACACGATTCAATAGTGATGTCGAACTTTCCACTATTGATACAGCATTGTTGATGGCTGGTGTTTTGTTTTGTCAATCCTATTTTGAAAGAAACAATCCGACAGAAAAATCAATTAGAGAATATGCTGATTCACTGTATCTCCGTGTCAATTGGGAATGGTTGCAAGCACGTCCGCCTGTTATCAGTATGGGTTGGTATCCTGACAAAGGTTTTCATCATTCTGATTGGCATGGTTATAATGAATCAATGATTCTCTATCTGCTTGCCCTGGGTTCTCCAACTTCACCAATTCCGAACAAAGCATGGAATGAATATACACGTTCTTCAATATGGTTGGAATATTACGGCAGAGAATTTGTCAGCTTCGGTCCGCTGTTTGGCCACCAGTACTCTCATTGTTGGATCGATTTCCGCGGGATACAGGATGATTACATGCGTGCGAAGGGAATTGATTATTTTGAGAACTCGCGTCGTGCAACCTATTCGCAGTATGAATACGGAAAAGATAATCCGATGAAATGGAAAGGGTATTCCGGAACATTATGGGGAGTTACGGCGTGTGATGGTCCTGCAGACAAACTTGTTGAATTCAACGGAGAGAAACGGCAATTTCATTCGTATGCCGGTCGTGGAGTTTCTGCTGATTGGAAATTAGATGATGGAACTATTGCACCAACAGCCGCAGGCGGTTCTGTTGCATTCGCTCCGGAAATTTGTATCCCTACACTGAAAGCAATGCGTGAACAAATTCCCGGATTGTGGACGAAGTATGGATTTTTAGATGCATTTAATCTTACATACATTACCGATAAAACTCCGCATGGCTGGGTTGATAAAGATTATCTCGGAATTGATCAAGGTCCAATTGTAATTATGCTGGAAAATTACCGAAGCGAGCTTGTGTGGAAGATAATGAAAAAAAATCCATATATAGTTCGCGGTTTAGAACGAGCAGGTTTTACAGGCGGTTGGTTAGAAAATAAAAAAATTAAAAAGTAATATATTGAAAGTAGTGTTGTAATGTCGTCATTCTCGTTTTCAGTTAACTCATCTTTTCCTCGAAATACTTTTTCTCTTAATGGAACGTGGGAACTTGCGGGCGGTTCCGCGGAAACTATTCCACAATCATTTTCTTATGTTGTCCAAGTGCCGGCGCTGGTTGATGCAGCAACGCCGAAGTATGACTGGCAGGCAAACGACTATCATTGGTACCGTACATTTTTTTCCATTCAAGATCGTAAAGCACGTTCTGTTTTTCTCTCTATTCAGCAAAGCATGTTTGGTACGGAAGTATGGCTGAATGGTCATCATCTCGGCGGTACAATTAGCTGCTACACATCGCACGAATATAAATTGGATGAATTTCTTCGATTCGATGAACCGAATGAATTACTCGTGCGGGTTGGTGCGAAGTACACACTGCCGCCGGAAAGCGCAGTAGGCCGCGATCAGGAAAAAGAATTTTTTATTCCGGGTATATGGGGCGATGTGGAGTTACGATGTGTCGGTGTTGTGCGCGTGAAAACGGTACAGGTTATTCCGCACATTGCGACGGCAATTGCTGAAGTCCGTGTGATTTTAGAAAATTGTACGAAATTGAATCAAAATGTAACAATTAACGCAACAGTAGTTGAAAGAAAATCTCATACAAAAATTTCGCAGACACAAGGACAAGAACTTGGGTTTATCGGAGAGCAACAGCAAAAACTTATTTTTCAACTTCCGATAGAACAGATGCAGTTGTGGTCGCCGGAGAACCCATTTTTGTACGAAGTAGAAATTACCATCGCGCGCCCATCCCCAACCCCTTCCCGAAGGGAAGGGGTTTTCGGATATCAGACAGCGGATCGCAAACTGTATCCTATCTTAGAAACATTCGCTAAAGAGCATCGCAAAAACCCAACACAGGCAGAAATGCTTTTGTGGGAACGTCTCAAAACAAAATCAATAGAAAAATTTAAATTTAGAAGACAGCATATTATTGGAAAATACATTGCAGATTTTGTTTGTCTTTCCAAAAATCTTGTAGTTGAAATTGATGGACTTATTCACCAATTGCCCGAAAATAAAGAAGCTGATGAAATACGAACGCAGTGGCTTGAAGAACAAGGTTACAAAGTAATTCGATTCACCAATGATGAAGTTATTAAAACTATTGATACTGTTCTTTCAAAAATAGTGGAATATTTGAAGCGTACTAAAATCCTCCCCTTTGGGGAGGATTTAGGAGGGGCGCATTTGCTCGATGTTTCTTCCACCACTTTCGGCATGCGCGAATTTAAAATTATCGGTCCTGATTTTTACTTGAACGGCAATAAAATATTTCTGCGGGGAAGCAATATCGCATTTCACCGGTTTCTTTCCGACAAGCAACGGAAACTCTTACCGTGGAATGAAGAGTGGATTAAAAAAGTATTAATTGATATTCCAAAAGAACATCACTTTAACTTTTTCCGCAACCACATCGGACAAATGTATAATAAGTGGTACGATATTGCCGATGAATATGGTATGTTGATTCAAAACGAATGGATGTTCTGGTGCACAACAGGTTCAAAAGAGCAAATCATAAAAGAATTTTCCGAATGGCTGCACGATAATTGGAATCATCCGAGCATCATTATATGGGATCCGTTGAACGAATCAACCGATGATGTTGTGCAGTATGAAATTATTCCGGAAATGAAAAAACTTGACCCGACACGTCCATGGGAATCCGTTGATTTCAAAGAAGAACATCCGTACATCTATTCGCTTGGCATGGTGTTGAACGATAGAAAGTTTGGTTTCACGCGCGCGCTGAGCGAGATTGAACACTCGCGCCAACCTTCGATGATCAACGAGTTTTTGTGGTGGTGGATTAACAGCGACGGTGAACCGACGCAATTGACACAAGAAGTTGTTGAACGATGGATTGGTAGAAATTATTCGACAGAAGATTTATTACAGCATCAAGCATTTCTTGCCGGCGAATTAATTGAATTGTTCCGACGCATGCGTGTGCGCGCAATTCAACCGTTTCCATACCTCGGCACAAGTGATGGCGCAACAGCACATTGGTTTTTAGGCGATGTTGCCGATCTGAACAAGATGCCGATTTTTAAAACGTTGAAAAATACATTCGCACCGTTTGGTGTCAGCATTGAATTGTGGGACAGACATTTTTTTACGAATGAACAACGGACGATACGTATTTTTGTATTCAACGATGAGCCAAAGAAGAAAACGGGCACACTTCGGTATGGCTGCAGTTCTTCCGATGGAAGATTTCTTTCTTCTGAAACAGTACATGTTGAAGTGGATGCATCCGGCACGACAATCGTTGATGCAACGGTACTATTTCCTTCTGCGACAGGCAGCTACTTTGTAACTGCTGAATTAAGTGAGAATGGAAAAGTAGTTGCCACAAGCAAGAAAGTTTCTCATGTGTGCGCGCCGGTTTCATTTTCAAAAAATATACGTCAGAAAAACATTGTTGCGCTTGACACAACGAATGAAATTCAAAAATATCTTTCTCAAGAAAAAGTAGAATACAAATCTTTTTCATCCGAAGCGCTGACAGCGTGTACACATGTAGTTGTTCATGGAAATATTTGTATGCATGCTCTCTATCAAAACTATCTCAAAGAAATTTCACAATTTGTTGAACAAGGTGGTACGCTTCTTCTTCTCGAACCTGAATACAAAGTTGTTGGCAATGTAGTCGTACGCATTGCTGACGGAATAGAACTGACGATTACGCAACGAGCAGATGTTGATAAGGGGGGATATGATTCTTACATTTTTGCCGAAGACCAAACGCATGCACTGTGGAACGGAATTTCAAAAGAACATTTGAAAATGTTTAATGGCGCGTATGGCGGAGAAGTTGTTTCGCAGTATGATGTTCTTCCGAATGTTCCGCACGCGGTATTGGCATCAAGCGGATTACAATTAAAAGTAAAAGCAGTGTACGAAATTTCACGTGGTCGCGGGAAAATAATTGTCTCGCGCCTGCAAGTGCGCGGTCGCTTACTCGGTTCGCCGGGTTCGGAAAATCTTTTTGCGCGCCGTGTTGATCCGGTGGCACAACAATATTTGGTTAATTTACTTTCGCTGCAATGAAATTGATTCCATCATATTTCAATCAATTACTTCTTTCTTTACTACTGCCATTTATTTTATTAAGCGGTTGTGCGAGTAAAAAAAATAATCGCGCCGATTTGATATTTTGGGCAATTGGCAATGAAGGCGAAAATGTACAAAAGCTTCTTCCTGAATTTGAACGACAAAATCCAACTATTCATGTAGTTGTGCAGCAAATACCGTGGATAGCGGCGCACGAAAAATTATTGACTGCGTATGCAGGAAACTCGCTTCCGGATATGTGCCAGTTAGGAAATACGTGGGTTCCCGAATTTTCGATGCTCGGCACACTGGAACCATTAAATTCGTATGTAGTTTCTTCGCCAACACTTTCGTCGGATCACTACTTCACCGGTATTTGGAATTCGAATGTTGTTGATTCGGTGGTGTATGGCATTCCGTGGTATGTGGATACGCGCGTACTGTTTTATCGCAAAGATATTCTTGCGAGCGTCGGGTATACTGATCCGCCGAAAACATGGGACGAGTTGAAAGATGTATCGGAAAAAATTGTGCACAGCGGCGAAGGGAAAAAACGGTACGCAATATTTCTTCCAACCAATGAATGGGTTCCATCAATTGTATTTGGACTTGAAGCCGGTTCAACTTTGCTGAAAGAAAATCAGACACGTTCCGATTTTAGCGGGGAGAAATTTAAAAAAGGATATTCATTTCTTCGCAGTTTTTATCTGAATGGATTAGCGCCGTCTTCGATGACGGAAATAATGAATGTGTATCAAGGATTTGCTGAAGGATATTTTTCAATGTACATCTCCGGTCCGTGGCAGATTGGTGAATTTTCAAAACGACTTCCGAAAGAATTGGAAGGAAAGTGGATGACCGCACCGCTTCCCGGAATTTCAAAATCTTCTTACGGTCTTTCTCTGCCCGGCGGTTCAAGTTTCGCAATATTTAAAAATTCTCAACGCAAAACGGAAGCATGGAAATTAATTGAATTTTTATCAGACCGCAAAGCGCAATTAGAATTTTACTCAAACACAGGAAATTTACCGGCACGACGCGAGGCATGGAGCGATTCATCGTTTGCAAATAATCCGTTAATGAAAGCGTTCTTCACTCAATTTAATTATGTGAAATCTCCGGCAAAAATTCCGGAGTGGGAACAGATTGCGCAGAAGGTGCAAGACCTTTCGGAAACAGCAGCGCATGGCGATAAAAGCGATGATGAAATCTTAAAAGTACTTGACGAGTATGTAAATAAAGTTCTCGAGAAAAGACGCTGGATGTTACAAACAGGAAAAATACGCTAATGAAAATAGGATCAGACAACCGTTTTTCATTTAATATCGCATATCTTTTTTTAGCGCCTGCATTTGCTGCGCTGATTTTCTTTTTCTTTGTTCCAATCATAGCTGCGTTCGCGCTAAGTTTTACAGACTTCGATATTTATTCGCTCGGCAACATCAGTTATCTTCGGTTTATCGGATTCAAAAATTACTTCTCGTTGTTTGCAGATCCGCTTTTTTGGAAAGCGCTCGGCAATACATTTTATTTTGTTGCCGTTGGCGGACCAATTTCCGTTGTCGTCTCGCTCGGAACAGCCCTGTTGCTTCAATCAAAATTAATTCGCTACAAAGGCATCTTCCGCTTTTTTCTCTTTGCTCCTGTTGTTACCACGCTTGTCGCAGTCGCTATCGTCTGGCGGTATTTATATCATCCGCGTTTCGGTTTGTTAAATTATGTTCTGAGTCTGTTTGGTGTTACGCCGATTGATTGGCTTGGTGATCCGACATGGGCGATGCCGGCGATGATTCTTTTAGCCGTGTGGAAAAATTTCGGATACAACATGCTTATTTTTATTGCCGGACTTCAAAATATTCCGGAAGAGTTGTACGAAGCAGCACATATTGACGGCGCAACACCGTTTCGTCAATTTGTAAGTGTTACGCTTCCGATGCTTGCACCCACATCGCTGTTTGTCGGATTGACAACGATGATCGGTTCATTCCAATATTTTGCTGAGCCGTACGTGATGACGCAAGGCGGACCGCAATATGCCACCATCAGTATCGTCTTGTTGATGTATCAGCACGGATTCCGCTGGTGGAGTATGGGATACTCTGCTTCAGTTGCGTTTGTGCTTTTTGCAATCATTCTAATTTTTTCTGCGGCGCAACTTCTTTTGCAGCGAGGAGGGAAAGAATGAAAAAAACATTCGTAAAAATTTTGCTCTATTCTTTTTTAATCGTCATCAGCGTTATCAGCTTTGCGCCATTGCTGTGGATGATGTCCGCTTCATTAATGCCGAGCGGAGGAGCAAGTGTTTTCCCGCCGCGCTTTTTTCCCGAAACAATTACGTTTGAACATTACAAAGTACTGTTCACTCGGATCAACATAGGAAAGTATGTGCTGAATAGTTTTCTTGTTTCTGCCGGAGTAACAATTGTTTCGCTGATAGTAAATTCTATGGCAGGATATGCGTTTGCAAAGTTTCGTTTTGCCGGACGCGATAAAATTTTTAATTTTCTCATTGCTTCGATGATTGTGCCCGGACAAGTAACAATGCTTCCGCTTTTTATCATTTTAAATAAACTGGGTTTAGTCAATACCTATTGGGGAATTTTAATTCCCGGCATGGCAAGCATCTTCGGAATTTTTTTGATTCGCCAGTATGCGCTCTCGTTGTCTGAAAGTTTGCTCGAAGCTGCTCGCATGGATGGCGCGCACGATGTAGAAATTTATTGGCGCATCGTTCTTCCATTGGTTCGTCCCATTCTTGTAACGCTCGGACTGTTCACGTTCATGGGAACGTGGAATGATTTTCTTTGGCCTCTTATTATTATGACGGACGATTCGATGTACACGCTGCCTGTTGCTGTCGGCAATTTAATGGGAGAGCACGCGCCGGATACTGAATTGATGATGGCAGGTTCTGTACTTACCGTTCTGCCAATTCTTATTGTGTTTATGATTGTGCAGAAACAATACATCAAAGGAATTATGTCCGGCGGTGTGAAGGAATAATTGAGAAGTATGAAAAAAAACGAGACTACAAGAGTGTCAGTTTTTGTAGTCTTCTTATTTTAAGAAGGATTGCATCAATGAAAAAATATTTTTTGTTAACAGCTCTTATTACTGCATCAACAATTCTTGTTGCTCAAGAAAAAGTGTTGGATGAATTTGAAACACTCGATGGTTGGAAAACATTTGCATCGGATGGAGTGGAAACGCAGAAAGCCAGCGATGCAGGGGTAAGCGGGAAAGCAATTCGTATTGATGTTGAGTACAAAACCGGCGCAGGGTACGGCGGCGTAATAAAATCATTTCCAATATCATTGCCGGGCAATTACCAATTTTCATTTTATGTCCGTGCAGAAATGTCGATCAATAATTTTGAAATTAAATTTAGTGATACAACCGGCAATATCGTTTGGTGGACGAACAAACGGAATTTTACATTCCCAACTAAGTGGAAAAAAATTACCATCAAGAAACGACATATTGAATTTGCATGGGGACCGAGTTCTGCGCCGCTCACACAATTAGGGCATATTGAATTTACCATCACTGCAGGAACAGGCGGAAA
This sequence comes from uncultured Chitinophagaceae bacterium, assembly GCA_964361075.1. Taxonomy (GTDB): domain Bacteria; phylum Bacteroidota; class Ignavibacteria; order UBA10030; family UBA8401; genus CAYHZL01. The sequence continues at coordinate 3,933 of CAYHZL010000029.1, read as the reverse complement.
AGGTTCTGTCTATATTGATCATCTTACTTTTGAAAAATTAGATGATGAGGACACAACGTTCCCTCCATTGGAAGCGACGGCATCGTCGTCAGCATCGAAGAGAACTTCCGCAAGTAATGCAATCGATAATTCCGTTACAACGCTATGGCAAAGCAAAGGCAGCGCACAACCGCAGTGGTTAACAATTGATTGCGGCAGGAGACGCGAGTTTGGCGGGCTGATTATTGATTGGGGAAAAGAAAAATACGCAGCGAGCTACAACATTCTTCTTTCTCTCGATAACAAAAAATATGATACAGCTTATTCAGTCAGCAAAAACAGAGGAGTGAAAAATTATATTTATCTTCCTGAATCCGAAGCGCGTTATATTAAAGTGGTAATGAATGAAAGCAATCGAAAAGGATTTACGGTACGCAACATTGAAATTGCTTCGCTCGATTTTTCTTCGAACATGAATAATTTTTATCAACGCATTGCACACGACGCACCGCGCGGTTTGTATCCAAAATATTTTACACCACAGGCATCGTACTGGACAATTTTTGGCGCAAGCGGTGATACAAAAGAGGGAATGATCAACGAAGATGGGATGTTTGAAGTGGATAAAGGAAGTTTTTCCATCGAACCGTTTGTGTTTGCCGATGGAAAATTGATGACGTGGAATGATGTCTCTTGTTCGCAGCAATTAGAGCGCAATTATTTACCTATTCCGTCAGTGGTGTGGAAGAGCAACACGATTGAATTAACAACAAAAGTTTTTGCAGAAGGTGAAGCGGGAACTTCATCAATCTATGCATGGTACCGGTTGAAAAACAGTTCGAGCGCAGAGACGAAAGGAAATTTGTATCTTGCCGTCCGTCCGTTTCAAGTTAATCCGCCGTATCAATTTTTAAATATGGAAAGCGGCGCGATGAAAATTTCTTCTCTTTCGTATAACGGAGAAAATATTTCTGTCAACAAGAACAATACAATCGTTCCGTTTATCAAACCGGATAATGTCGGTGTGGCATCATTTGAAGAAGGAGACATTACATCGTATTTGAAGAACAATATGCTTCCGCAAAATAAAGAAGTGAGCGATGCGTTCGAACATGCTTCCGGCGCGATGCAGTATGCGTACACATTGAAGTCGAATGAAACGAAAGATATTGTTCTTGCGATTCCTTTCCACGGATTGCAAGCTGACCATCATGCAAACATCGGAACTGAAAAAGCAGTAGCGCAAGCACAGAAGAAGCTCGACGAGACAATCGCATTTTGGGAATCAAAAGTGAGCAACATTGATATCATGTTGCCGAAATCGGATGAAAAAATAATTAACACGTTAAAAAGTACGTTGGCATACATTCTTATCAATCGTGATGGAGCGGCAACACAGCCCGGCTCGCGTTCGTATGAGCGCTCGTGGATTCGCGATGGTTCGATGACTTCTGCGGTGCTGCTGCGTATGGGTGATGTGAAGGAAGTGCGTGAGTATCTTGATTGGTATGCGAAGTACCAATTTCCGAATGGAAAAATTCCGTGTGTGGTTGATACACGCGGACCGGATGCGACGCCGGAGAATGACAGTCACGGACAATTTATTTATGCCGTGTTGCAGTATTTTTATTTTACGCACGACACAACATTCCTTCGAGAGAAATTTAAAAACATTGCCGGCGCGGTTGAATATATTCAAACATTACGTGCGCCGCGTCTGATAGACTATTACAAAAACGGCAGCGACTCACTACGTGCACTGTATGGCTTGGTAACGGAATCCATCAGCCATGAAGGGTATTCTGATAAACCGATGCATTCGTACTGGGACGATCTCTTCACGATGCGCGGATTGAAAGATGCGGCAACCATTGCGCATATCATCGGCAACAAAGAGTATGAAGCAAAGTTTTTGGAGCTGCGCGATGAGTTTCGCGCAGAACTCAATTCTTCCATCCTTCTTTCGATGAAGTACAAACATATTAATTATATTCCCGGTTGTGTTGAGAAGGGAGATTTTGATGCAACATCAACTGCTGTGGGATTGTATCCTGTTGAAGAAACACATTCTCTTCCGCAGGAAGCATTGAACAACACGTTCGAAAAATATTATACATGGTTTGTGAATCGCATTCGCGATACCACGTGGGTGAATTACACACCGTACGAAATTCGTGTCTGCGGTTCGATGATTCGGCTCGGATACAAAGAGCGCGCACATGCGATGTTGAATTGGTTCTTTCATGATCAGCGTCCGCGGGGCTGGAATCATTGGGCGGAAGTGGTGTGGCACGATGCAACATTGCCGCGCTTCATCGGCGATATGCCGCACACATGGGTCGGTTCTGATTATGTCGGCATGGTGCGTACGATGTTTGCGTACGAAGATGGCGACAGTGTGTTGGTGCTTGGCGCAGGATTAAAAGATGAATGGTTTACAACCGGCAACGCCGTGAGTGTAAAAAAATTTCCAACTTATTTTGGTGAATTGAATTTTTCCGCCGCGACAGAAAGTAACACATCAAAGATTGAAATTTCCGGCGCAATTACTTTTCCGAAGAATGGAATACTTTTTACTGTCCCTCGATTACACGATGTGAAAAAAATATTGGTCGGCGGAAAAGAAATTGTCAAAGCTCCAAATATTAATGTGAAAGTAGTGCCGACTAAGATTACGATTGAATATTAAGATTGTAAAAATATTAAGCCACAGATTCACAGATTAAAACTTTAAATATTGCCAGAAAAAAATCTGTGAATCTGTGGCTATCATTTTTTTTATAATTATTGAATGTTCTTTTTCATCATTCATTCATCAGCGAGTTTACATTCCATTCTTTTAATTTCTCCAGAAAAGTATAATCGGTCAAGTCGTATTGAATTGGTGTAATAGAAATTTTGTTGTCGGAAATTGCTTTCTGATCAACATCATCGTGAATATCCAATTCCAACAAATCCCCCTTCAACCAAAAATATTCTCTGTTGCTCGGATCGCGGCGCGCTTCAAATTCGTCATTCCAAATTGATTTACCTTGCCGTGTAACCACCACTCCTTTAATTTCTTCACGCGGCACTGCCGGAACATTCACATTCAACAATGTTCCTTTTGGTAATCCTTTTTGCATCACTGTTGCTGAAAGCGTTCGAGCAAATTGTGCTGCGAACGAAAAATCTGCATCGGGTGCGAATGTGGTGAGCGAAATGGCGATAGAAGGTATGCCCAAAATTGTTCCTTCTGTTGCAGCGGAGACTGTGCCGGAATACATTACACTGACCGCGGTGTTCGAGCCGTGATTGATGCCGGAGAGAACAAGATCAGGTTTTTGTGGAAGCAGCGCGTTGACTGCAAGTTTAATGCAATCTGCCGGCGTTCCATCTACAGCATAACCGAACAACTCACCGTTTTTTTCCACTTTATGCGCGCGCAAAGGATTGTGGACAGTGATAGCATGACCGACTGCACTTTGTTGTGTTGCGGGGGCAACGACTGTAACAGTTGCAATTTTTTTAATTTCTTCGACAAGCGTTAATAATCCGCGGGCATGAATACCATCGTCGTTGGATATTAGAATTGAAAATTTGTGCATAGAAAAAAATATTGAAATAATTTGTAATTACTCAGCGTTTTAAATGTATAGAACAATTTACTGCTACATTGCCGAGAAAAGCTTAACCACAATAGGCACAGTAGAACACATAGAAAACTATGTGCCCTCACTACTGTCCAACTGAGCTTTGTTTCAATTGTTGTGCCACTGATGTTTTACTAAAGAAATTCAACATTTATCGAACTCAGTTAGACGATTTGAATTGAAATAGAAAACGCTTCAATATTTCTGTAACCTGAATATTTTAAATTACTTATAGGATATTTCCTTCAACACAGTTGGACACTACTGATGTGCCCTATGTTTCTATGTGGTTAAAATTTACTATATGATTTTTTGCTAAGTA
>CAYHZL010000028.1:6413-26960 GCA_964361075.1 uncultured Chitinophagaceae bacterium | reverse complement strand
ACGAGAAGAATCTAATTCAGTGAACAGTGAACAGTGAACAGTGAACAGTGAACAGCAACCAATACAAACATCTGAAATATTGTTAGCGAAACAAGATGTCAGACATCTTCCTTTTGATAATTGTTCACTGTTCACTGCTAATTGTTAATTAAAATTATGCTTGCAAAAAGAATTATACCGTGTTTGGATGTTGATAAAGGAAGAGTTGTAAAAGGCACGAACTTTGTGAACCTTGTTGATGCCGGAGATCCGGTTGAACAGGCAAAGTATTATTCATCCGAAGGGGCAGATGAATTGGTGTTTCTTGATATTACGGCATCGTCCGATAATCGCGCGACGATGTTAGATGTTGTGCGGCGGACTGCCGAAGAAGTATTTATTCCATTCACTATCGGCGGCGGCATTCGTACGATTGATGATATGCGTGAAATTCTGCGGAGCGGCGCTGATAAAGTGAGCATTAATACTGCCGCCGTAAAAAATCCGCAATTGGTTTCCGATGGTGCAGAACATTTTGGCGTGCAATGTATTGTGGTGGCTATTGATGCAAAAAAAGTTGCCAATGCGAAATGGAAAGTATTTATTCACGGTGGAAGAACAGAAACCGAATTGGATGTGATTGAGTGGGCACAAAAAGTAGAAGAACTTGGTGCAGGAGAAATTCTTTTAACAAGTATGGATCGCGACGGAACGAAAGATGGGTATGATGTTGAATTGCTTCGCCGCATTACAGCAACAATTAAAATCCCCGTTATTGCAAGCGGCGGTGCCGGCACACTCGAACATCTGTATGAAGGATTTACCATCGGCAATGTTGATGCAGTATTGGCTGCCTCTATTTTTCATTTTCGCCAGTACACAATTCAACAAGCAAAAGATTTTTTACGTTCAAAAAATATTTTAGTAAGAAATTAATAGAAGCTATCTTAAGGGCAGTTCTAAAAATTCATTGTTTCACAGCCAAGGCGCAAAGAAAACAACTATTAAAGCATAATAAAATCAATACTTTGCGATTTCGCGTCTTGGCGAGAATTTTTTTTTTCAATTTATAGAACCGCCCTTAAAAAAGATGAGTAGTCATTGCGAGACGTTTTTTGTCGAAGCTCCGCTGTGCGGAATCCCGTACAGCGGGACAACCTTACTTTTTTATTTAAAAAACGAGATCGCCACGTCTCCGCCTGTGGCGGATCCTCGCGATGACGTTGCTCAGGTGTTGCGGTTTTCCACGAGGATAATAAATTAAGTAACTATTCAGCGTGTTTTTTGTTCCGAAGGAATGCCTTCGGCATAATTTCAGTATTACCAAAGAAAATAAAGAAATCCCCCTAACCCCCTTTGTAAAGGGGGAATAAAGAGCGTGGAAATCCCCCTTGAAAAGGGGGAAACAGGCTGTAAGTCCGCTGGCTTTTTGGCGGAGAGATTTTTTGAATTAACAATAACGTTGAGTAGTTAATAAATTAAAAAATATGAATACACTCGACCAACTGAACTATGATGCCAACGGACTCATTCCTGCTATCGCACAAGATGATGAGACAGGTGATATTTTAATGATGGCGTGGATGAACAAAGAAAGTTTACGCATCACCATCGAAACCGGTCGCGCTGTGTACTGGAGCCGCTCGCGAAACAAACTCTGGAAAAAAGGCGAAGAGTCCGGCAACTATCAGGAAATAAAATCCATACATGTGGATTGCGATGCAGACGTTGTTCTTTTGAGCGTCAATCAAATTGGTAAAGCTGCATGCCATACCGGACATCGCTCATGCTTCTATCGCGAAATTGTTGACGGTGGTAATGCGTTCGAAGAAAAAAAAGACATTATGTTTGATCCAAAGAAAGTGTACAAGAAATGAAATTTACCGTGATCGGACATTTCTGCGTTGATATTTCCCACAATAAAAATGGATCGGAAACAAAACAGTACGGCGGAATCTACAATGTTGTTTCTGCTCTTGCGAATATTGCATCGGAGAAAGATACAATCATTCCGGTGTTCGGAGTTGGCGAGCGTGAATTTTATGGCGTGAAGGATAAACTTTCGCGTTACAGTAATGTTGATTGCAGCGCGATGTATTCGTACGCCGGTGAATCAAATCAAATGCATCTGTACGCGCAAGGCAAACAACAAACATTGTGTTCAAAACATATTGGCGCACCAATCCCATTCAAAAAAATAGAACCATATCTTAACGCACACGGCGTGTTGATTAACATGGAATCCGGTTCCGATATTTCACTTGAGACGCTCGATGAAATTCGGCTTGCCATCAGAGAAAAAAAAACAGCGTTGCATCTCGACATGCACAATCTTACGCTCGGCACAAATCCTGATTACTCGCGGTTTCCCAGACAGATGAGCGACTGGCGCCGCTGGTGTTTTATGGTGAACTCAATTCAACTCAACGAAAATGAAGCGGCACATCTTGCAATGGAAACATACGACAACGAAATGCTGGCGAAGCAAATGCTGCCGTTGATGGTGAATGCGTTGTGTATTACGCGCGGTGCGAATGGCGTTACGGTGTATCAGCAAGAGCATAAAAAATTATTGACAGAGACGATTGAAGGTGTTGCCGTAAAAAATGTTGTCGATGATTCTGCAAGCGGTGATATTTTCGGTGCAGCTTTTTTTTATAACACGTGCTCATCGCAAAACAATGTAGAGGCGGCACGATTAGCAAATGCAAAAGCTGCAACAAGTGTCAGTTATTCCGGTGAAGAAAAATTTTTAATGTTGAAGGAACAAGAAAAGGCGCAATGAAACGTGTGTTAGTCTGTGGTAGTAATGGTTTACTTGGCCAGCGTCTTGCTCTGATGTTAGGGCACGATACCGAATACGAAGTGCTGAACACGTCGCATCACCGCGACTTTGTTTTGAACCGCGAGCTGTTCGATTATACGCAACTTGATATTTCTGCTCGCAGCGATGTAAAAAGTTTAGTGTCAAGTTTTCGTCCCGATGTAATTTTAAATGCTGCAGCGATGACAAATGTTGATGCCTGCGAAACGCAGCGCGAAGCAGCGTGGAAAATGAATGTTATCGGTGTCGAAAATTTAGTTGAAGTTGCGCGCCGCGTTGGTGCGGCAGTAGTGCATGTCTCTACAGATTATGTGTTTGATGGAAAACATGGTCCGTACAAAGAAGATGACCGACCGAATCCAATTAGTTATTACGGTAAAACAAAATTGGCGGGAGAAAATGTTTTGCTCACAAGCGATATTCACTATGCAATTTTGCGAACGATTGTTGTTTTTGGCGCCGGCATAAAAGTGAAAAATAATTTTGCGTTGTGGGTGATCAATAGTTTGCACGAAGGGAAAACAATTCGATGCGTTGATGACCAAATCAGCAATCCGACGTATGTTGGTGATTTAGCTGCGGCACTTATCAATACCATGAAGTACGATGGGAAAGGTATCTATCATATTTGTGGTGAGGATGCAGTGAGTCGTTACGATTTTGCCGTTACTGCTGCCGAAGTGTTTGGATTGGATAAAAATTTAATTCAACGGATTAAATCTTCCGAACTACAGCAAGTTGCACTGCGTCCGTTAGTAACAGGATTTCATCTGGAGAAGGCAAAAAAGGAAATTCACTATCAACCGCTGACAGCGCGTCAAGGGTTGGAAGCATTGAAACGTGATCTTGAACGATTAACGCTGAATTAGTTCTCTCTGAAAAAGAGAGAATCACGGTGGGTCAGACATTCTTGTCTGACGTTTTTTGAAAAATTTTTGACAGACAGGAATGTCTGTCCTACCAATCCTTGACTTTTTCAGCGAGAATTACATAATACAGTTTCACTTACAAAAAATAATATGAACAAAAACGAATTACCATACTTGCGAAAACTGGCAACAAAATCAGCGGTTGTTTTTTTTATGTTACTGTTGACATCGTGTGGTCCGTCGCGCGACACAACAAAAGACACTCTTCCTTCAACAGAAAAAAAAGCGATTACATCCACAATTAAAATTCTTTCGGTGAATTCACTTCATTCATTAAGTGATAAAACAGAAGTAAAACATTTTGCATCGTGGTTGAAAAAAACCGGCGCGGAAGTAATTGCAGTGCAGCAAATCGAACGACCGACGGAAACAAAACCGGGTTTTGATGCAGTAAAAGAATTAGCGAAGCAATTAGAGATGTATGAATATTTTGGAAAGTCGCGATACTTTCAAGGATTTGATTCAGGCAATTCGTTGTTCAGTCTCTATCCAATAAAACAATCCAACACGTTTCAGTTGCCGGTTGGAAAAGGAAAAGTTCGCCGATCGGTTGCATACGGCGCTATTGATCTTGGTCTGAGAATGGTTGGCTTTGGCAGCACAGAACTCGACGATCAATTATCATCTGAACGCGGCGCACAAGTGGACGAGATTTATTCTTTCTCAAAAACGCTCAGCGATTATCCGTTGGTAGTGTGCGGAATGTTTTACGAATCTTCCACAGGGAAAGCTGCAACAAAAATGGCAGAGCACTTTTCACTGGCAAATAATTTAAGTGCCGTTACGTCAAAGATGGAACAACATCTCTACACAGTATCACCTTCAAAAATAAAACCGATTGCCGTAGAACGATTGCCAATGGATGCGTTCAAAACGGAAGCGGTGCTTGTTACGTTAGAAATTTCAGAATAAGGAACGCACATGTTAGATTTAAAATTTATCCGCGAAAATAAAAACCTTGTGAAACAAGGCATCAAAGCAAAAAATGAAGTTGATAATGTTGATGCAATTCTCACACTCGACGAACAGCGTCGTGCGTTGATAGGCGAAACGGAAAGTCTGAAAGCAAAACGCAACGATGTTTCTGCAAAAGTTGGCGTGATGAAAAAAGCGGGAGAAGATGCCGGCGTGCTCATTGCAGAAATGAATGAAGTGAAGAATCGTATTCAGGCGATTGATGATGAATTGAAAATTGTTCAAGACAACGTGAATGCGTTGCTGCTGACCGTTCCCAATATTCCAAATTCTTCCGTACCGATTGGCGCAACACCGGAGGATAATGTTGTTGTGTTTGAATGGGGCGAAAAACCTATCGCTGATTTTGAATTGCAACCGCATTGGGTGTTAACAGAAAAACTTGGCATCATAGATTTTTCACGCGGTGCAAAAGTTGCCGGCGCAGGATTTCCATTTTATGTCGGCAAGGGTGCGCAACTGCAACGCGCACTGATTAATTTCTTTTTGGATCAGGCGGCGGAACGCGGCTACAGAGAAATGCAAGCGCCGGTGGTGGTCAATGAAGAGAGCGCGCGCGGCACCGGTCAAATTCCTGACAAAGAAGATTTGATGTACTACTGCGAACGCGATACATTGTACATGATTCCGACGGCGGAAGTGCCGGTTACAAATTTTCATCGCGACGAAGTTTTTTCCGAAAAGCAATTGCCGATTCGCTACGCAGGATATACGCCGTGCTTTCGACGCGAAGCCGGTTCGTACGGTAAAGATGTGCGCGGCTTAAATCGTTTGCATCAGTTTGATAAAGTGGAATTGGTAAAATTTGTTCTGCCGCCAAGTTCGTACGATGAATTAGAATTGCTGCGCGGCGACGCAGAACATTTGCTGCAACTACTCGGATTGCCGTTCCACACATTGTTGATGTGCACGGGCGATATGGGATTTACGCAAACAAAAAAATATGATCTGGAAGTGTGGGCAGCCGGGCAAAAAAAATGGTTAGAAGTTTCTTCGTGCAGCAACTTTGAAACATTTCAGGCGCGCCGCATGAATATCAAATACAAATCGAAAGAAACCGGCAAGCAGGAATTTGTGCACACACTCAACGGCTCCGGGCTTGCATTGCCGCGGGTTGTTGCTGCAATTATTGAGAACTATCAAACACAGGAAGGGAAAATTATTGTTCCGAAAGTGCTGCATCAGTACACAAAATTTACAGTGATTGAATAAACAAAGTATTTTTATAATTATTGTTAGAAACGTTCTCAAAAAATAAATAGTCATTGCGAGGGAACGAAGTGACCGAAGCAATCTCCAAAGTTTATGATGAAAAACGAGATTGCTTCGCCAAAGAACAGCTCGCAATGACACTGATTTGGTATTTTTGAATACAAACATAGAATATGCGGAGGTGAATTATGAAACATATTTTAATTGTGATTGCTCTGATTGCAACAAATGCAACAGCGCAAACCAAACAGTTTAATCATCAACAGAAGGAAAAACCTATGCAGTATGAAACTGTAACATTGGGCGCAGGATGTTTTTGGTGTGTCGAAGCGCTCTATCAACGCCTCGAAGGAGTGATAAAAGTAGAATCGGGATATTCCGGCGGCACCGTTCCCAATCCGACATACGATGCAGTATGCACCGGAAAAACCGGACATGCCGAAGTAACACACATTACTTTTGATCCGCATGTTATTTCATTCCAAGAAATTCTTGATGTGTTTTGGAAGACACACGATCCGACTACATTAAATAGACAGGGAGCGGATGTCGGCACACAGTATCGTTCTGTAATTTTTTACAACAGCGACGAGCAGAAAAAAACTGCCGAACAATCGAAGAAAGAATTGAAAGTGGCAAAGGTGTGGGACGATCCGATTGTAACGGAGATAGTTCCGTTTACTAAATTTTATAAAGCAGAAAATTATCATCAGGATTATTACAACGCCAATCAGAATCAACCGTACTGCAGAATGGTCATCAATCCCAAACTCATTAAATTCCAAAAAACATTTCAGCATAAACTAAAAAAGTAGTTTTTCAATAGTTTCATTTTCCATTCGTTACAAATGCCTCGCAACTACGAGGCATTTTTTTTGTTATTCCGGAAAAATAATGATTTTTACTTTGAATATTTTCAGAGATACATGAGTTTGTTTTCCAAATTTTTTTGAAGTAAGTTTGTTTTAGTTTAATAATTGATGTTACGCAAAGAGGTCTTTAACCACAGATATCACAGATTATTACAGAAAAACACGGATAACGATCTGTGAATATTCGTGTTTTTCAGTGTCATTCGTGGTGAATGTTTTCTTCGATATTTTTATGCGTAACATCAGTTATAACAAAGACAACATTTATATTTTTCAAATTTACTATTCACTTAAAAAAATAAAATCCAATGCGACGAATAATTATCATAGTTCTGTGTGCATTCTGCACGTACCATACAAGTAGTTCTCAAAAAAATAGCAGCTTTGATGAGAAAAAACTCCGTGTGCAATGGGAATTGATTACGAACAAACCCAAAACACTTTCCGCATTCACATTTACCAATACTAGCAAAAAAAATTTTCCTGCAACCGGATGGAATTTATATTTTAATTCGAGTAGAGGCATTGATACTGCAATGACAACAGGCGGCATTTCTCTTACTCATTACAATGGTGATATCTATAAACTTTCTCCGACTGCCGAATTTAAGGAATTGAAACCGAAAGAATCGCACCGTGTTACATATTTTTCGAGAGGAGTGTTGATAAATTACACGGCGGCTCCTTCGGGTATGTATATTGTGTGGGACGATGATCTTGAAAAGGGATATTCGATTTCAGAGTACATTGTGAGCCCAATTAAAGATTCATCTATTGAACGCATCACTTCGGAAAAAATTTATCAGCAGAACAATGGTATTCAAGATATTCCGGCAACGCAATTGCCAAAAATTTTCCCGACTCCTGTTTCGTACAAAGAAACAAAGGGAGAATTTATTCTCAATGCAAATGTTCACATTATTACAGACTCATTATTTTATCGTGAAGCACACTATGCATCAAATGAAATTGCGTCGGTTATTGGTAAAAAAATTCCTGTAATTTTTACGAATGATAATAGAACACATATTATTTTGAAAAAAGAAGAAATGGCAGAGGAAGCGTATCGTTTAAATGTCTCACCGGAAAAAATTGAAATTTCTGCATCATCTTCTTCCGGAATATTTTATGGTATTCAGTCACTTAAATCGCTCATGCCGCCTTCGTCGTGGGAACGTGTACAATCTTCAATTAACATTCCCGCCGTTGAAGTTATTGACGCTCCAAAATTTGGATTCAGAAGTTTTTTGTTGGATGTTGCGCGAAATTTTCAAACAAAAAAAGAAATTCAAAAAGTTCTCGATGTGATGGCAATGTATAAATTGAATGTGCTTCATTTTCATTTGATTGATGACGAAGGGTGGAGAATTGAAATTGCCTCGTTGCCGGAGTTAACGGAAATCGGATCGAAGCGTGGACACACACTCGACAGTAAAAAATTATTGCCTCCTTCATACGGTGCAGGACCGGAGCCGGGACATTCTTTGGCTACTGGTTTTTATTCGAAAAGTGATTTTATCGAAATTTTAAAGTATGCGAACGAACGTCATATACAAATTATACCTGAAGTTGAATCTCCGGGGCATAGCCGTGCTGCAATAAAGGCAATGGATGTGCGGTATGATAGATGTATGCAGCAAGGAAATAAAGAAGAAGCTGAACGTTTTTTGTTGCGAGATATGAATGATAAATCTGTGTATGGTTCTGCGCAAGCGTGGACTGATAATGTGATGTGTGTTGCGTTACCTTCCACGTACCGCTTTCTTGAAAAAGTTGTCGATGAACTTATTGCGATGTACCGCGAAGCAGATGCGCCGTTAACTACAATTCATTTTGGCGGTGATGAAGTTCCTACCGGTGCGTGGGAAAAATCTCCTGTGTGTCAGGAATTAATCGCAAAGAATCCGGCACTGAATTCAACAGACGATTTGTGGTATTATTATTTTACAAAAATTCATGCGATGCTACAGGAACGAAACCTTTTTCTTTCAGGATGGGAAGAAATTGGATTGCGGAAAACAAAGCTTGATGGTAAAAAGCAGATGATTCCCAATCCGGATTTTGCCGATGATAATTTCCATGTGCATGTGTGGAATAACATGATCGGTTGGGGCGCAGAGGATTTACCGTATCGTATGGCGAATGCAGGATACAAAGTAATTCTCTCTTGCGTGAGCAATAATTATTTTGATTTAGCGTATAACAAATCTGCTGATGAACCCGGATACTACTGGGGCGGTTTTCAAGATGTTGATAAGCCATTTTATTTTATTCCGTTCGATTATTACAAAACAACCAAAGAAGATGCGGCGGGAAATCCTGTAGACCCGTCTTCTTTTATTGGAAAGGATCGTTTAACGGAGTATGGTAAATCGAACATTGTTGGTATTCAAGGATTGTTGTGGAGCGAAAATGTTCGAAGCGTTGAGTTATTAGAATATCTGCTGTTGCCAAAATTATTAGGACTTGCAGAACGGGCGTGGGCGAAAGATCCGGACTGGGCAACAGAAAAAGACAAAATCAAAAGCGAGCAATTGTACAATCAAGCATGGTCGGTATTTGTGAATGTTGTTGGTAAAAGAGAATTGACGCGGCTCGATTATCTTTCCGGAGGATTTCAATATCGCATACCGACAGCGGGTACAAAAATTGAAAATGGAAAAGTGTTCGCCAATCTTCAACTTCCCGGTTTAACTATTCGCTATACAACGAACGGAACGGAACCGACTGCAGAGAGCACAATCTATTCAGTGCCGATTGGAAAAAAAGGAGAAATAAAAATAAAAGTATTTGACAGCAGAGGGAGAGGAAGCAGAACCGTTGTAGTGAATAATAAATAACTGGTAACTCCTAAGTAACTCGTTGTAATCTCAAATAAATCAACAGGTTAAAAATTGAATATTTCGAGTTACTTTCTGAAAAAAGTATGCCGAAGGCGTACTGAACGCGCTACTCAGCGAATTATTAATGGATAACGTCTGACACGTTTTTTGTGTCTGACGTTTAGCGCGGAACGCATAAATTACCAAGATGTCAGACGGTTGGAAAGCACCGTCAGACATCCTCTGAATGTATGACGAATCTCCTGATTCGTCCAGAACGGATTTGGAAATCCGTTCTACATGGCATGGTTTCGATACTGAGTAGTAGTTACAATAACTGAATCTTAAAAAGTCTTGATTCGAGGAGATGTCAGACACCTTCTTAATAAATTTCTCCAAAAATATAAAGTGTTCATACTGTTTATCGACATGGAACATTCGCCGTGGCGAAAGGTGTCTGACATCCACAAAGTGGTCCTCGCAATGACAATCTTTTTAAGTTTTTAGAGATGCCCTCAAATCTTTCTGGAACAACAGTTTACAATCTGTTGCGTTAAAAACTTGAATGTATCTTTTTAAAAGATTGTTGGTGCGGCTGCTGTCGAATAATGTGTTCATAAAATAAATTATTTTCACTATTTTCATTCTATGCAAAAATCATGTTCCGTATGGATTCGTATTTCCATTCTCACCGTACTTAGTTTTTCCTCAACATTTTCGCAAGCTACTATCTCCGGAATTATCACCAATTCCAAATCCGGAGAAATCGCCATCAATGCTGAGCTTCTTCTGTATCCGGATACAGCTACGTCGTACAAATCGCCCTTTCGTTCTGCTATGACAAATAAGTTTGGCTTTTATTCAATAACGCAAATTCCGGATGGTAAATATATTTTATATGTCAGGTTGATCGGATATAAACTTTTTAAGGAGAGTGTCGCTATTGTATCTTTTGAAAATGTTAAAAAAAATATATTAGTCGAAGAAGATCCTATTCAGTTGGAAGAAGTGACTATTGTTGATTCACGCGAATTAGCAAACACGCCGACGTTAAGTCGGATAAATGTATCAACAGAAATTCTTCAAACAATGCCCTCCTTTGGAAGTGAAAAGGATGTCTTCCGTGTTTTGCAATTGCTTCCGGGAGTAAAGTCTTCATCGGAAGTCTCCAGCGGATTGTATATTCGTGGCGGGTCTGCCGATCAGAATCTTGTGTTGCTTGACGGGGTCATTGTATATAACCCGTTCCATCTTGGCGGGTTTCTCAGCACATTCAATCCCGATGCATTGTTGAACGTACAATTAATGAAAGGCGCATTTCCCGCAGAGTACGGCGGACGACTTTCATCAGTGATTGAAATGACGATGAAAGAAGGAACGAAAGAAAAATTTATGGGAAGCGGAGGAGTCAGTTTAATATCTTCTAAACTTACGTTGCAAGGACCAATTTCGGATAACATGACGTATATGGTTTCGGGAAGGAGAATGTATCTTGACATACTCCAATGGCTTGCCGGTGCAGCCGATAAAACTCCTCGTTATTACTTCTACGATTTTAATGCAAAATTAAATTATACGCTTTCATCTGATGACAGATTATTTCTCAGCGGCTACTATGGCGGAGATGTCTTAACGTCACCGCCGGAAATCGGCGATCCTGTATTAAATATTTTTTGGGGAAATGCAACCACGAATCTGCGCTGGATGCACATCGTTAATTCAAAACTGTTTACAAATTTTTCTCTCATCTATACGAATTTCCGTTTCAGCACACTTATTGAGAGCACGAAAGGAAATAGTAACGATCTGAATTTCAAGTCGGTCTCACAGATTCAAGATTTTGTTGCGCGGGGCGATGTGCAGTATTATGCAAACGAAGATCACTTGATTAAAGCCGGTGTAGATGCGACGCATCATTCATTTATTGCAAATGCGAATACAAACCTGAATATTAATTTTGAACTAGGACAGACAAAAGTATCAGCGGTTGAAGGCGCGCTGTATGTTCAGGATGAATGGCGCATTTCTCAGTTGCTGAATGTAAACATCGGTTCCCGCCTATATTATTTTCAGAATGGAAACTATCTCAATCTTGAACCGCGCATTTCTTTGGCGTATGCCCTCGATGATGGTACAACTGCAAAAGCATCATATTCCGTTGGGCACCAATATCTTCACTTGATAACACGCAATGAAACGTTGCTTCCAACCGATGTATGGTTTCCATCCACCGCAACTGTCAGTCCAAGCAAGTCGTGGCAGATTGTTACAGGATTAGAAACATCATTGTTAGGGAATGAATATTTTTCCAGCATAGAATTCTATTATAAAGGAATGCAGCATCTTTATGAATATAAAGACGATGCTGAATTTTCGTTCGGAGTTCCATTGGAAAATCAATTCACATCGGGCACAGGATATTCGTACGGAATGGAGATCTTTCTTAACAAACGCATCGGTTCGTTTATCGGCTGGATCGGCTATACATTATCATGGACAAAACGGAAATTTGAAGCGTTGAATCTCGGCAGAGAATTTTATCCTCGGTACGACCGAAGGCATGATATTTCGATTGTGTTGAATTACAAATTAGGAGAGAAGTGGGAGCTTGGCGCATCGTGGGTATATGGAACTGGACAGGCGTTTACAATTCCAGAAGGATTTTATTTGTTCACTCCAATTGATGGATATTCCTCGGGTTCCGAATCATGGTCTTCGCAACAGTATATTTCGGAACGAAATAATTATCGAGCTCCTGCATACCATCGATTGGATTTGAATTTCATTTATCACAGAACCGTCTTTGGATTGGAGTCCGAAATTTCATTCAATATTTATAATGCCTACAGCAGAAAGAATCCGTTTTATATTTACATGGGCACCGACTATGATCAATCTTTCAATAGGAAAACAGTGTTGAAGCAATTTTCATTATTTCCAATCATTCCTACTTTGGGATGGAGCTTTGTTTTTTAATAATCGAAGTACAATTTCAATCGAAAATAGAATTGCGAAATATATTGTTGTCGTAAATGGCTGAGAAAAAATTTATGAAGCTGAAATTATTTTTTTTATCATCGCTACTTCTCATCTTTCATTACGGTTGTGATGAAGTTATAAACGATACGAACCTGCCGTATGTAGAGAAACTTGTTATTCGAGGTATCGTGCTCGATGGAGACATTGTTGATTCACTCTATGTGGGACGAACGCTGCCGTACGAAGAAAATATTGGTTATTCAAGCAGCAACAACACTACTGATCGTGAAAGTTATGTAAAGGATGCCGCTGTAACAATATCGGTTGATGCCCAGATATATATTTTGAAGTATGTCAAGGGCGGCTATTACAAAAATGATTCACTTTTTGTAAAAACAGGCAAGACATATCGTTTACATGTTGAATGGAACGGGAAAACTGCGGATGCAGTTACTACCGTGCCGGAAACACCGATGTTGGATTCTGTAAATGTCTCATATAAAAATATTGCGACATATCAGTACGGGTCTCAAAACGAATATATCTGTACCGGATATGTCCGAACCAAGGCGAACGATATTCTTTCTCTTGCGGTAAAATTTGAAGAAACAGAAATCTATAATGATACAATCAAATATACGTATGGATATGGTTCCGGAAGTACTGTCCAAAAGCGGACCCAAACGGACAATAGCATTGCAGATATTCTCACCAAAAAATTTACATATTTTAATGGACGAACCACATCTATAGATCAACGAATTGTCTTTACACTCAAAAACTATGACGAACCATATTACAGATATTATTTAACTTCAAGTGGTACTATTGGAGAAAGTAATTTTTCCATTGAGCCAAAACCCGTTGCATGGAACGTGAGCGGAGATGCAATTGGAATGTTTATCGGTGCTTCAAAGAGTGTTACAAAAACGTATCGATTGCAATAGATAGCGCAGTGTTGTATTGGTGTGAGATTAAAATCTTTGGCGATGTTGTTGATGATAGAATTTTTAATCGACTTAGATTGCATTCGAGCAGTAAGTTGTGCATCCATGATACCTCCATAAAAAGTTTATGATAAAAATAACGACTTTTTCCTTTGGTATCATATGAGACTAACTATAAGAGACATCTGAAAAAGTCATTGCGAGGAGCGAAGCGACGAAGCAATCTCATCAAAATAAACGAAAAACAAGATTGCTTCGACAAAAAACGTCTCGCAATGACATAATTCCATTATTTTTCAGAGGTTTCTATAAATAATTTTTTTTTGAGAGATGTTCAATACATTAAACGTTCTGATAATTTCAGGACGTTTGTGTTTTTGTGAAGTAAGTCATTAAAAAAATTACTTCCTTTTTACTCGTTCCACTTTAATAATATTTGTTGGGCACATTGTTGCGGCGATTGTGTTTGCTCCTAACTCATCATCCTCAACAAGAAGCGAGACAACGCTGTTTTTTTCTTTTCCGCCCAGCAAAACACTTTTGCCATCTTTTTTGGAAATGCGCCAACGGTCAGCAGCAACTTCTACGCACGCATTGCAGCCAATACATTTTGAACGGTAGTGGGTAAGTCGAATCATGATTTAATCTTCACTAAAAAATATTTCGCGCAAAGTCGCGAAGAAGCAAAGAGATCATTTTTATAAATTGTTATTTTCACATTCATCTGAAACTTTGCCGCTCGTGTGAAAAATAAATCATATTTTTTCAGTGAGCACTAATTTGTACAACGAATCGGAGGGACGAACTGTTTCTTCGAGAGGGAAAGTAACGTCATCACCTTTTACTGCGTGTGTTACAGGAACATCGTGCACGTGCAGTTCTGTAATTGTTGCGTGAACATATCCCGTTGTTGGTCCGGTAATAATAATTTCATCGCCGACTTCAAGCGATTGTGCTTTTAATTTGAAGTGAGCAATTTTCGGTTTGCTGAAATAATTTATATTCTTGCCAATATATATTTTGTGTTTCGTTGCAAGAGATTCCGAAGTGTTCGACCATTCGCCAAGCGTTCTGCCGAGATAATAGCCATCCCAAAATCCACGGTTATACACAGTTGCCAATTCATTTTTCCATTGTTGAATTTTTTCCTGCGTGTATGTTCCTTCGGTAATTGCCTGCACCGCTTCTTTGTAGCATTTTGTTGTTGTAAAAACATACTCTGCCGAACGTCCGCGCCCTTCAATCTTCAACACTTCAACACCGGCATCAATAATTTTATCGAGAAAATCTATGGTGCAGAGATCTTTTGCAGACATGATGTACTCATTATCAATTTCCAATTCGTAGCCGGTTTCTTTATCGGTAACAATATAATCCCGCCGGCAATTTTGAATACACGCGCCGCGATTGGCAGAAGAAAAATGTGTATGCAGACTTAAATAACATTTTCCCGACACAGCCATGCAGAGTGCGCCGTGTGCAAAAATTTCAATCTGAATTGGTTTGCCGGACGGTCCGCAAATATTCTGTCGTGTAATTTCGCGGGTCATGTCGGCAACTTGCGAAAGAGAAAGCTCGCGTGCCAGCACCATCACATCGGCAAAGGTTGAAAAGAATTCCACCGTTTCAATGTTCGTAACATTTGCCTGAGTGGAAATATGCACTTCCATATTTTTTTTCTTCGCATACATCAGCACTGCATGGTCAGCCGCGATGATGGCAGTAATGTTGTTTGCTTTTGCCGCATCAACAATGCTGCGCATTAATTGCAGGTCGTGGTCATACAAAATAGTATTGAGCGTGATGTACGATTGTACATTGTGTTCGGCACAGAGCGCAGAAATTTTTGTTAAATCATCAACCGTAAAATTGTTCGATGACTTGGCGCGCATATTCAATTGTTCAACGCCAAAGTAAATAGAATTTGCACCGGCTTGTATTGCGGAAGATAATGCTTCCCACGAGCCGGCGGGGGACATGATTTCGATTTTGTTTTTCATGTAATAAAGATACGGATTGAAATTGTGTTGAGCAAACGTCCTTCTATTCGGATATTTCAAAAATTCATTGTAAATGCACTCTATTTTCTTTAAACTGCATTTGAAATTTTGTAGGGACGGATGACAATCCGTCCATTAGGTGCGGACGGGCGTCCGCACCTACAAAAGCGCGTCATTCCCGCGACCTGTCCGCCTCTGGTGGAAAGTGGGAATCAATTTTATTAAGGAGTAACACAAATAATTTAACAATAAACTATTTTTAAATATCGCGTAGCTTCGGCTGCTGTCTTCCAGTAAAATACCACATTACAATTTCCAAAGACACAGAACGAAAGCGCGCCCAGCGATGGGTGCGCTTCGTTTCATCTTTTGGAATGGGAGTGGTATCCCGACTGGAAGGGTGAGATGATGTCGCACCCTTTTTTTGTTGGAATACATTGTAGGGACGGATGCCCATCCGTCCTAAAAATAAATACGCGGACGGGCGTCCGCGCCTACACTCCTTGACCAAAAGAAAAGCCGATTATAAAAAGGTGTCCGACACTTCTAAAGTGTCGGACACCTAAAGACACACCGAAGCGAAAAAGTCACACTGAGTTTAATCGAAGTGTGATTAATTAATTTCCTTCGGAGTCTTATGGAACACGTTTCAGCTGTTCACGAGCGTCTCATAAAATTAAAACATTATGACGATGCCGCTCATCTCTTCAGTTCGCTTCTAAATTACGATTACTCTTCTCAAAAACTTTCTACAAAAAGATTTCCTTCATCGTTGGACGGAAGTGTAAAACAGCTAAATATTCTCGCTACGCATAATGATTTTAAGGTGATCCATTGCGAAGTGGATAAATTATTGTTGGGAATTGAACGACCAATCATCAATAATTTATTGCGAGACCATCCATATTCCCTTTTTCTCTTTTCTGATTCATCAAAAGATCAGTGGCATTTCATTAATGTAAAATATGATGAAGAGGAAACAAGACGAAAACTCTTCCGCCGAATTGTTGTTGGTCCTGATGAACGATTACACACGGCTGCACAGAGAATATTAATGCTGGAAGTTCCGGAAGCAGGAACAATATCTCCGCTTGCATTACAGCAAAAACACGATGAAGCATTTGATGTTGAAAAAGTAACGAAGGAGTTTTTCTCATCGTTTGTAGGAATGTTTCACTTGTTGCGGAGCGAGATCGAAGATTTGAATCCTCGGCATGCTGAAAAGTCACGAGAATATTCTCAAATTCTCTTGAACCGGCTGATGTTTCTCTACTTTGTGCAGAAAAAAGGGTGGCTGAGTAATAATAAAAACTTTCTCTTCGAGAATTTTAAGAAATCGTTTAACATGCAACCAGATAAACATAATTATTATTCAGACATTGTTCTTCGAGTGTTCCAACGTCTTGCAACATCGGAGAAGATATATTCTGATCTTGGCGCAATTCCATTCTTGAACGGCGGATTGTTTGAAATGAACGATTGGGAGCCGTCCCTAAAAATTCGTAATACAACATTTGCGAAGATGTTCAAAGAGTTGTTTGAGCATTACAACTTTACCGTGCGCGAAGATACGGCAATGGATATGGAAGTAGCGATTGATCCCGAAATGCTTGGGAAGGTGTTCGAGAACCTTATACTAACATTAGAGAAAGATCCAAAAACTGATCTTCGCAAAGCTACCGGAAGTTTTTATACCCCGCGTGTTATTGTTCATTATATGTGCCAGCAATCGTTGAAAGAATATTTAATTGAAAACACCACTGACGAAGAAAAAGATCAACGTGAAAAGATTGAAAAACTCTTCACGCTTAATCCTGCAGAACAATTAACTGATGAAGAGCGAGCATGGCTGAAGCAATCGTTCACCAATAAAGAAGCAGATCAGATAAAACAATTAATTCTTGCCTGCCGCGTGTGCGATCCGGCGGTTGGTTCCGGCGCATTTGTAGTCGGGATGTTACACGAAATGATCGCAATTATAAAGCTTTGTGATTTTGTGCAGGGAGGAAACGAAGAAATACGGCATATAAATTATGATTATGAACTGAAACGAAAGATCATTGAAAATTGTCTGTATGGAGTAGATATACAAGAACAAGCCGTACGCATTTGCGAACTTCGTTTGTGGCTTTCGCTTGTTGTGGATTATAACGGCAGCGATATTCCTCCGTTACCCAATTTAAGTTATCGCATACGACAAGGAAATAGTTTGATAGACCAACTTTTTGGCTACAATGTGAACCTGAATGTAAAACAGAGAACAGAACGTGGCGAAAAAATAAAACAACTGATTGACGGCATTCAAAATGACAAACATGCCTATTTTTACGAGAGCGACGCGGCAAAGAAACGTAAAGCCGACCTGAAAATTATGGCAAAACAATGCGACCTTGCGACACTGTTTTTAATGATGCGACAAAATTATCTGACTGAAATATATGAAGCTAAATATGGTAAATCCTTATTTGGCGAACAGAAATTAAAGAAAGCGGATGAAGAAGAACGCGAAGGACTGAGAAACGAGACAAAAGAAATTGAGCGGCTTCTTGTTTTAGCAAAGAATACGAAAGAAAAACTTTTGGCAATAGAAAAAGGGAAGCTTCGAGATACAGACCATTTGAAACATTTACCTGAAACATTTATTTGGAAGATGGATTTTGCGGAAGTGTTTAGGGAGAAAGATGGGTTTGATATTACAATAGCAAATCCACCTTACGGAGCCGATATAGATAAAATACTAAGCTTGTTAAATTATTTGTATCCAAATAGTCTTAAAAATTATGGAGAAATATATAAGGCTTTTTTTGAATTAGGATTGTCAAAACTTACTAGGTTAAATGGTAATCTAGTTTACATTTCTCCGAATACTTTTATGGGGCAACCAAGGTACAAAGATTTACGTGGGTATCTATTAAACTATCAAGTTATCAGTTTGATAAACCTGGGTGAAAAAGTATTTGATGCTATCGTGCCTGTATGTATTATTCAAATGAAAAAAATCGAAAATAAATCTGGCACTAAATTTTTCTTTGCTGATTTATGTATTAAAGGTAATTTTTCAGGTAAATTGAAAGATCTATTAGGCAGTATGATAGATATAGATGCTATTAACAATCGTTCTGACCGGAGTTTTTTAGCCAATCTATTTTTAGATGTAAAAACTAAACTAACTATGAATGATGTATTTGTTATTAAAGATGCGGGAATACAATACCATCGGTCAGGAATTGGATTAAAAAACAAAGGCGGTAATGACCTTTACGAAAGAATCTTTTCCGATTCAAAGAAAACATTCAAAAACTCAATTCCGACATTATACGGTAAAAATATTGATAGATGGATCGTAAATCCCACCCCAGATGAATATTTTAATTTAGAATATAAACTGGTCTTAAAGAAGAATGAAACTGTAAGTTTCTCAAAAGATGCATTTGAAAAACCCATAAAGTTTTTGTGGAGACAAACCTCAGATAGATTGAGCGTATCAATTGATAAAGAAAAAAAATGGTTTAGAAATACCGTGCAATGTTGTTGGATTAAAGATGAATACCAAAAGGAATTAAATATTTACTATGTAGTCGGAGTTTTAAACTCTACATATATGGCTTGGGCTTATGATAAACTTGTAAGGGAATCAGGTCGGGTCTTTCCGCAAGTTAAAATTGGAAATGTCAAGCAATTACCTTTTATAGTTGCGAGTGAAAACAAGCAAATTGAAATTGCAGGTATTGTAAAACAAATATTGGATATAACAAAATGGCCACCATCTCAACACGAGTTGATTAATAAACTACAATACCAACTAGACGAATTCATCTTCAATCTATTTGGGATTGATAATGAATTGAAAAAGGAAATTAATTTATATCGAAACTAGAAACAAGTCCCAAGGGTTGCGATGATTTTAACGACCCAAAACACAAAATAGCATTTGCACTTACAATAAAAGAAAACGATATGGCACAACACGATATTATTGATAATCGCAACCAAAAATTACTCGATCACATTCTCCGCATATTGCCCTCAAGCGAGCGAGCAAAATTTGCAGTAGGGTATTTCTTTCTCTCCGGCTTTGAACCATTGCGAGAGCAATTGGCAAATCTCGATGAAATTCGTCTGCTCATCGGTAATACTACAAATCCTCAAACACTTGAACATCTCTCCGAAGGATATAAACGGTTAGAACTTGTGGAAGAAGCAAACCGTGAGATGAAATTCATTAAACGCTCCGACGAAAAACAGAGTCTTAACCGAACAGCAGAGAATTTAAAAGAAGCAGTATCATTAATGGATCAGACAGACGATGCTCAATATTTGGTAACAACATTAGTCTCTCTTATCGAAAAGAAAAAACTGAAAGTTCGCGTTTACACTAAAGGTCGCCTGCACGCAAAAGCATATATCTTTGATTATAAACAAGATGGACGATACGAAAAAGGAATTGCAGTTGTTGGTTCATCAAATCTTTCAATCTCCGGTATTTCACATAATACGGAATTGAATGTCGTTGTCCACGGCGAAGATAATCATATCGAACTTTCTCATTGGTTCGACGATCTATGGAATGAATCAAAAGATTTTGATGAAGCATTAATGACGGAATTGAAAGAATCGTGGGCACTTGCTCCTGCCCGTCCGTACGATATATATATGAAAACGCTGTTTGAACTTGTGCGGGATCGATTGGACGAAGGAGACGCAGCAGATATTTTATGGGACGATGAGATCACTTCTAAATTAGCAAAATTTCAAATGGTTGCGGTAAAGCAGGCAGTGCAGCTTATACGCGAATATTCAGGTGCGTTTGTTTCTGATGTTGTTGGTATGGGAAAAAGTTATATCGGTGCAGCAATCATTAAACATTTTGAACGAACCGATCACGCTCGCCCGCTCATCATTTGTCCCGCAACGTTGGTAGAAATGTGGGAAAAGTATAATGAGCAATACGAACTGAATGCTCGTGTTCTTTCGATGGGATATTTACGCGAACAAGAAGAAGCGGGAA
>CAYHZL010000028.1:0-6403 GCA_964361075.1 uncultured Chitinophagaceae bacterium | reverse complement strand
TAGAGATTTTATACTGGTGGATGAGAGCCATAATTTCCGACATCATACAACACAACGATATGAAATGCTTCAGGCATATTTAAGTGCAGGAAGAAAACGCTGCGTATTGCTTACCGCAACACCACGAAACAAAGCAATTACAGATGTCTATCATCAAATAAAGTTATTTCATCAGGATGATAAAACCGATCTTCCGATCGATCCGCAGGACTTGAAAAAGTATTTCGATCTTATTGAGAAAAAAGAACGAAGACTACAAGACTTGCTTGTGCATATTCTCATTCGTCGTACACGCAATCATATTCTAAAATGGTACGGCTTCGATGGCGATACACATCAGCCAATTGATCCGAATCGTTTTGAAGATTATAAATTGAGAAAGCGGCGAGGGTATGTTATAGTGAATAATAAGCATCAGTTTTTCCCGAAACGTGAATTGGAAACAATTGAATACAGCATTGAAGAAACATACAATGGTCTGTATCAAAAATTACGAGGCTATCTTGGAAAACCAAGAAAAAGTAATCAAACTGCCGGAACGGATGAACTAAAATATGCTCGTTATGGTTTGTGGAATTACGTCATCGGATCAAAACAAACCAAATCGCCTTATACAGATTTGCAAAGAGCGGGAAAAAATCTTCACGGATTAATACGGACATTAATGTTTAAACGATTTGAATCAAGTGTGTATGCATTTCAAGAAACACTCAAACGAATGATCCGAATCCATAAAGATTTTCAAAAATCATTAGAAAAAGGAATTGTTCCCGCTGGACAAGATGCACAGGCAATTCTCTACGAATCAGACAAGTATGAAGAGACAGAATTATATGACGCACTAACATTGGCAAGCGAAAAATACAAGATTGATGACTTTGATAAAGACCGATTAAAAAAAGATATTGAGCACGATCTTGAATTGTTCGAAAAGATGTATGCTTTAGTTAAAAATATTACCCCCGAAAAAGATGCTAAACTACAAACACTTTTTACGTGGTTGAAAAAAGATAATTTGAAAAAAGGGAAACTCCTCATCTTTACACAATATTCTGACACGGCAAAGTATTTATATGCAAATCTTAATCCCGGAGCAAAGAAAAAAGAAATTGAAGTGATCTACAGCGGTGATAAAAGCAAAGCAAAAATCGTCGGACGTTTTGCACCGAAAGCAAATCCTGAATATAAAGTCTCTGCCAGTGAAGGTGAAATACAATTATTAATCGCGACCGATATTTTATCAGAAGGTCTCAACCTGCAAGATTGTGATAAAATGATCAATTACGATCTGCACTGGAATCCTGTTCGGCTTATTCAACGATTCGGGAGGATAGACCGTATTGGCTCTGAAAATTCGGAAGTGTGGGGATATAATTTTTTACCGGAAGTTGGGATTGAGAAAAATCTTGGATTGAAGGAATCATTACACAATCGTATCCAAGAAATCCACGATACCATCGGAGAAGATGCCCAGATACTCGACCAAACCGAACAATTGAATGAAGAAGCAATGTATGCTATCTATGAAAAGAACGGTAATCAATTAAGTTTGTTTGAAGAGGAAGATGAAATACTTGATTTGAATGAAGCGGAAGAAATTCTACGTTCATTAAAGAAAGAGAATCCGGGAGAATTCGAACGAATTGAAAATTTACGTGATGGAATACGGACAGGAAGAACGGCAAACGTATCAAAAGGAACATTTGTTTTTTGCAAAGCAGGATCGTACAAACAGCTCTTTTTAGTGGACGTAGATGGAAAAGTTGTTTCGAGAGATATTCCAAAAGTTCTTGGTATGATAAAATCTAGCGACAGAGAACCTGGTATAGCGGTAGCGAAAGATCATAATCAGGTTGTGATGAAAGTGAAAAAGATATTTGAAGAAGAAGTAAAACAACGAATGGCAGATCGAGAACAATCGCTTTCACTAACCCATGCGCAACGATATATCATTCGAGAATTGAGAATTATTTTCCATGCAACAGAAGATGAGGAAAGGAAAGGTCAGATCAATATTCTTGAAAAAGCATTTCGCACTTCTCTAACAGCAGCTGTGCAACGAGAATTGAATTTACTTCGTAGGAATGGCGTAGTGGGAGACGCCTTGCTTAAAAGTTTAACTCGAATATATCACCAGCACAGAATTCAAGAGAGAATTGAATTTGGTGGTCAAACAGAGAGTGTATCAGAAAATATTCCGAAGATAGTTTGTAGTGAGAGTATAACATAAAACTGGATTCCCGCTTTCGCGGGAATGACAAGTCAGCAAGTGTGGTTAAACAAATCTGTGCCTCCGTGGTAAAAATTTTTGCGCCGGAGTTTACTACACTTTAGCGTAGCTCCTTAGCGGTAAATCAACCCCTGAAACATAATTGCATATTTACGCTCAATTTCGCTGTTTTTACTCTGCACCAATGGTTTTACGCTCTGCACCAATGATCTTTTCCTTTGCACCAATAGTTTTTTGCTCTGCACCAATGATCTTTTCCTTTGCACCAATAGTTTTTTGCTTTGCACTACTAACTTTTCCCTTTGCACTAATCGTCCGGAAGTCTGCACCAAAGGTTTTTTCCTCTACACTATCTACTTTTAACTTTGCACTAATCATCCCCAAGTCTGCACCAAAAGTTTTTCACTTTGCACCAATACTGTTTTCCACGGCACCAATGTCTACCCCAACGCACCAATTATTTTCTCAACATTATTCAACACACTTCCATTTTTCACTAACGCCAACGCTTGTTGAATAGTATTGTGAAGTATTCTGTCGTGATTAATAAATGAAATATTTTTTCGAATTGTTTGATATGCCGCGTTCGTCCCTTTACCGCACTTCAGCGGTTTGTGAAAATCAATCGCTTGCGCAGATGTAAGTAATTCGATTGCAATAACTGTCTGTGCATTTTTCAAAACGCGCCAGCACTTTTGTGCGGCGATCGAACCCATCGAATTATGATCTTCCTGATTTGCCGAAGTTGGGATCGAATCCACGCTGGCAGGATGTGAAAGAACTTTATTTTCCGAGACGAGTGACGCGGCTGTGTATTGTGCAATCATTAATCCCGAATTCAGTCCGCCATTTTTTGTGAGGAAGCGAGGGAGTCCGCTTAAACTTCCGTTGACCATGCGTTCAATTCTTCGCTCGGAAATATTTGCGAGTTCCGAAAGAGCAATTGCAGCAAAATCCATTGCAAGTGCAATCGGTTGTCCGTGAAAATTTCCTCCCTCGAGATGTTGTTTCTCTCTTGGGAAAATAAGCGGATTATCATTCGCAGAATTAATTTCTATGTTCACAGTTTTTTCCACATACTCCAACGCATCACGCGATGCGCCGTGTACTTGCGGTGCACAACGAAGCGAATATGCATCTTGCACACGGTCATCATTAAAACGATGCGATTCACGAATCTCACTTCCAGCAATCAATCGTCGTAAATTTTTTGCAGAAGTAAGTTGTCCTTTATACGGACGCAGTGTGTGAATACGTTCGTCGAATGCGGTATCTGTTCCGCGCAATCCTTCCACACTCATTGCGCAGGCAATATCGGCAAGCTTCGCAAGTTGCATTGCTTCGTGAATAATGAGCGACGCAAACGCCGTCATCATTTGTGTGCCGTTGATGAGCGCGAGACCTTCTTTAGCAGTCAGTCGGAGAGGGTGAAGATGATATTTTTTGAGTAATATTTTTGCACTTTCAACTTTTAACTTTCCACTTTCAATTATTTTTCCTTCTCCCAAGAAAGCCAACACAAGATGTGCAAGTTGAACCAAATCTCCGCTTGAACCGACTGAACCTTGCGATGGAATTAATGGAACGAGTCCTGCATTAAAAAATTTTGTAATGAACTCAACTGTCTCGACACGAATTCCGGAGAAACCTTTTGCAAGCGCGTTCACGCGAAGAATCATCATTGCGCGAACAATTTCCGGCGGAAGAGGGTCGCCAGCGCCCGCGGCATGACTCATGATTAAATTTTTTTGCAGCTCTTCAATTTTATCGAACGGAATATGCACGTTGCTGAATTCGCCGAATCCGGTTGTAACACCGTAGATGATTTCTTTTTTCTCCAGCCATTCTTCTACCAACACACGCGACTGCTGCATTGCTTTTTTTGCAGAAGGAGCGAGCGCAATTGTTGCTTTGGGATTTGTTGCAGTATTATAGACATCTGCAATGGTTAATGAATTTCCGGTAAGGTAAAGTTTTTTCATAAGATGATTTAAAAAATGTTTATTTGGATTGTCATTCCCGCGAAAGCGGGAATCCAGCATTAGCTTTTATTAAATCTCGTTAAATAAATCTTTCCAGTCAGGATTCAATTGTTCTATTAACGAAATTTTCCATTTCCTTCTCCATTTTTTGATTCGCTTTTCTCTTGTTATTGCATCGTGAATATCATTGTAGGTTTCAAAATACACAAGCATACTTACATTATATTTTTGAGAGAATCCTGGAATGGATTTAGTTTTATGTTCGTTGATTCTGCGTACTAAATTATTTGTAATACCTGTATAGAGAGTACCATTTCTTTTACTTGCCAATATGTACAAATAGTATTGGTTCATTGCACTAATTCTGGATTCCCGCTTGCGCGGGAATGACACCTTTTATCTTGTATCTGCATAACTTGCAACAAATTTTTCCAGTCCCGCAACTATTTTTTCTGCAATCTGCTTCCGAAAATTATCATCCAATAGTTTCATCTCGTCTTCAGGATGCGACATGAACGCCGTTTCCACCAGCACATTGGGTAACTGAGTCGGTGCGTTCAATGAAAAATTAAAACTTCCTGTTTCACCAAATTGCGCAAGACCAAGCTCGAGCATTTTTTCATACATGATATCGGAAAGAGTTTTAAATCCTGCATGACGATAAAATATTCCGACGCCTTTTGATTGTTCCGCATCAGAACCTTCGCCGGTAGAATTCGCATGAATGCTGACGAGAAGCTGCGCACCTGATGCAAGAATGGTATCGGTTCGTTGTGTCATGCTCACATTCATATCGCTCGAACGTGTCATCACAACGCTCACACCTTTTGTTTGCAACATCTCTTGAAGATGCTGTGCGATGGAAAGCGTAACATTTTTTTCCATTGCGCCTGTTGCACCAAGCGCGCCTAAGCTTTCTTTTCCACCATGACCAGCATCAAGAGCAATTTTTAATCCCTCCAACATATTATTTGGATTTTGAATTTTTGGAGCGCGACGTATTTTTATTTTCATCGTTGTGCCGTCGTACGAAATATCATATCCCCAATGCTGTTTTGCTTTTAAATAGATTGTGAGTTGATAATGATCCGTGCCGGCTTGCGTGCATTTGACTTGTTGGATTTCTTTTGCAGAAAGATGATGTGTAATCCAATTTGTGTTGGATGTTGCGCCAAAAATATTGACAACAATTGCCATCGGATCGGTGAGTTGTTCGCTTGTGTATGGAACTTTTTGTCCGAGCGAAACACTGACAACATCAATCGAATCATTTCCGGTAACAGAAATATTTCCAACGAGAGTCAGCGGTAATGTTGCATCAATCGGTTGAAGTTGTGCGTACTCTTGCGGCAAATATGCTTCCATTGCATCGGAAAGTTTTACTTTGTATTGATCGCCAATTTTTCCTGATACGATAACGCGAACTCCCGGTACAAGAAATCCAAGTTTCGCGCCGCCGAGACGATCTACGCCAAGTCCCGCATTAAGAAACGGGCGTTTGCCAATTACTTCCGCAACACGGGGAAGCGAATCTTGAATGATAGAAATTTTTCCTTTTGAAAATACTTTTTCACTGCTGAAAAAATTTTTCCTAATGCGAAAACGAATCGGAACATCAACGCATTGATCGGACTCTTTCACTTTATATCGCCCGACATAAATTCCTTCAACGCCGCCAGTTTTTTTTGAATCAACTTCGCGCATCGGAATTCCTGATTCAACGCCGTCAATATCAAACAGAGGATTTTGCTTCGGACTTCCTTTCATTTTTACTTCAAGAATATCTCCGGCGGAAAGCCACACATCTTCTGACGGCTGCATCATTGCCGATTCGATGATGATCGGATCTTTCGGAGAAGTTTTTATTCCTTCCGGACGAATGATAACGAAATTGCGAACAAGCGAATCGCCATCTGTATTTTGTACAACAATTTTCACAACATTATCGCCAACACTTACATTTGCCATGCTGATGAATGCGCCGCTGGGGTACACTTTTACTTCCTTGTCATTGATGAATGCTTTTGATGTCGGATTTGTTGACGCGGCAATGCGATGTTTTGGTGCGTTGTATTTGATCGTATCTTTTTCAGGAAGAACAACGCGAAGGAAGAGTGAATCGTTAGATTGAGAAAAAAGAGGGACGAAAGCAAAAAAAAAATAAAAAATTAGTTTCACAAAATTTCCTTAA
>CAYHZL010000027.1:0-27131 GCA_964361075.1 uncultured Chitinophagaceae bacterium | reverse complement strand
ATGGTGAAAAAAAACAAGGAGAAAAAACATACTCTGATAAATAATTAGATAATTAACAGCGCAGTCTTTGTTGCGTTCTATTTTCTGAAAATCGCCAATTTTCTTTTTATACAATAGAGCAAACAAGAAGGCAGCGTCCGATGTAACGGACGCACTTTCTTATGTCTCTTTGTATAGGTACGGCGATATCTCAGAAAAGGATGTAACGAAAGTTGCGTCCTTTTTTTAATACTTAACTCATGTTACGCACACAAAGAAAAAGTTTAGCAGATGGAGTCCACCTACTAAACAAATAAAATGAAAATTACACGGTTTCACAATTTTTTTAGGCAAGTGACGAAGCCATCCCTTTGGGAGTGGACTCCATCTTATGCCCTTGCGTAACTTTAGTTAATACTTAATTTCTATCATCGATATGAATAGCCAACCCGATAGCATTTATGCAAGCATCGTTGAACAAACTGATGACCTCGTGTATGTTACAACAAAAGACGGTACTATAGAATATGTAAACCCTGCCTGCGAAAAATATACCGGCTACACTAAAGAAGAATTATTAGGAAAAAATCCGAGCATCCTAAAATCTGATGTCCATCCTGCTGAATTCTACAAAAATCTTTGGGACACAATTTTAGCAGGAATGCCGTACCGAGGTGTTGTCATCAATAGGAAAAAAAACGGAGAATTCTATTATGAAGATAAAACAATCACTCCTCTCAAAAATGAAACAGGAGAAATATTGTATTTTATCGCAACAGGAAAAGATATTACGGAACGCAAAAAATTAGAGGCACAACTCATACAATCCCAAAAATTGGAAAGTATCGGAGTACTGTCAAGCGGCATTGCTCACGAAATCAATAATGTCTTAGCGATGGTTCTCAATGCTGCGGAATTATTGTTGTTAAATATTTCGCATGAAGCTAAGAAAGAAAAATATGCCAACATCATTATAGAAGCTGCACAACGAGGGGCTTCCATTGTAAAGCAATTATTGATGTTTGCACGACAAGGAGAAATTAATTTACAACCATTGGCGGCAGCACAAGTGATAGAAAAAGTACTCACATTATGCAGTCATACGCTTCCAAAAGCCATATCAGTTCACACCAAGATCGAAACCAACAATGATATTGTCCGTGGAGATGAAACTCTTTTGTATCAGGTGCTTCTTAATTTAATAATTAACGCGCGCGACGCTATGCCGAATGGTGGAGCACTCACTGTCGAAATGAAATTCATACCCAACGCATCTGTGCGCAGAATATTTTCAAACAGCGTGAACTCCGATTATCTTGCAATCTCTGTTTCAGATTCCGGCATGGGCATGGACACAAAAACAAAACAGCGTATCTTCGATCCGTTTTTCTCCACGAAAGAACCCGGCAAAGGAACAGGGTTAGGATTATCAATGGCGTATGAAATTATTAAGACGCACAATGGGTTTATCGATGTGCAGAGTGAACTCAATATCGGTACAACATTTACAATTTACCTTCCCCTGTGTCCGAAAAGTAATTGAATATTGTGTTTTGACAAGTTGAATAGGTGGCATTGCACAACTTCTTTAACAGCAAGATGTATTCCATCAACTGTCGGCAACGGTAAATTTTTTGAGACACGCAGTAGAATCCAATCTTCGAGCGTTTGTTCAAGTTCTTGCCGGCATTCTTCAAGTGTTTTCGCGTTTGAATATACACCTTCACATTCTTTTACTTCGCCATAATACGTTTTATCATCTTCCATAATTTCATAATGGGCGCTTTTCATTGCTGCATTGATATACGATGTGAGCATATTTTTCCTCCTTATTTCTTTTTGTTAAACTAAACGTAACTGCTTAGCGTGGCAAATTATAAATTCGTTTTTACTTCAAATTACCCCCTCTTTGCTTCTCCCCCTTTTCCCGAAGGGATGCCTTCGGCACTGGGGGAGAAAATTCCCTCCCCTAAAAGGGGAGGGATAAAGGGTGGGGTCGTTTTCGCTGAGCAATTACAACTAAACAACTATAGATTTAAAATCAATTCAGAAAGCATGGTAACTTACTTCACATTTTCTTTCAGCCTCGCCAAAAATTTCAGTGCATCCAGCGGTGTCATGGAATTGAGATCTGCTTTGGTAATTGCATCGCGCAATTCATCATCTTTCATTTCGAACATGGTAATTTGCGGTGTTGGTTCGACAACCATTCGCCGTTTTTTTCTAATACTTGTCAAATCTTTAAGATTTGACAAGTCTTGTTCGCCGTGCGGCGTTAATTGCGTCGCTTCCAAATTTGCAAGAATTGTTTTCGCACGCTCCGTCAATTCATCCGGTAAGCCCGCCATCTTCGCCACCTGAATTCCGTAACTGTGGTCGGCAGTGCCCGGCGTTACGGTGTGAAGGAAAATAACTTTGTCTCCGTATTCACGCACATCCACTTTGTAATTTTTTATGCGTGGAAGTAATTCCGCCAGTTCATTCAGTTCGTGATAATGCGTTGCAAACAACGTGCGCGCACCAATGCGCTCGTGCAAATATTCTGTCAGCGACCACGCAATCGAAATGCCGTCAAACGTACTTGTGCCTCTGCCGATTTCATCAAGAAGAATTAAACTTTTTTCCGTTGCCCGGTTCACAATGTTTGCCGCTTCGTGCATTTCAACAAGAAATGTACTTTCTCCGCTTGCAATATTATCGCTTGCGCCAACGCGCGTAAAAATATTATCCACCAATCCAATCACTGCACGTTTCGCCGGAACAAAACTTCCCACCTGCGCCAAAAGCACAATCAATCCGGTTTGACGAAGGAACGATGACTTGCCGCTCATGTTTGGTCCGGTGATGATAAGAATTTGATTTGTGTTCGTATCGAGCGAAACAGAATTTGGAATATACTGCTCGCCAATCGGCAGCAGTTGTTCAATTACCGGATGTCTCCCTTCTTCGATGAGTAGCAACGTGTCGGTATTAATTTCGGGAATAGTGTAGCGGTTTTCTACCGCAACATACGCCAGAGAAAGAAGACAATCGAGAATGGCGATGTGCTGTGCGTTGTGTTGAATTGTTGCCGCATGTACCGATGCCGCCGCGCGGAGTTCATTGAACAATTGCGTTTCCAGCGAAAGGATTTTTTCTTCCGCGTGAAGAATTTTTTCTTCATACTCTTTCAAATCCGGCGTAATGTACCGTTCGGCGTTCGTCATTGTTTGTTTGCGAATATAATCCGACGGCACTTTCTCTTTGTTCGCATTTGTTATTTCGATGTAATACCCGAACACATTATTGAAACTAATCTTCAACGATGAAATGCCGGTACGCTCACGTTCCTTCTTCTGCAAATTTGCAATCCAATCTTTTCCGCTGTGCGAAAGTTTTCGCAGTTCATCGAGTTCTGCATTGAATCCATCTCGCATCACGCCGCCATCGTCCAACTTCACCGGCGGATCATCTACAATGGCGCGCTCGATTATTTCTACGAGTTCGTTTAATTCGATGAGCTGAGTGTTGAGTGAAGAAAGAGTATTAACCTCTCCCCCATCCCCTCTCCTAATATTAGGAGAGGGGAGCGAGGGGTGAGGCGCGGATAATATTTCTTTCAATTTTGGAATTCTTTTTAAAATCCATTTCAGCGCATTCATCTCGCGTGGATTTGCTCTGCCCGTTGCAATCTTCGCAATGAGGCGTTCCATATCACCAATTTCTGAAAGCTCAGCAATCAATTCCATTCGCATCGAAGAAGTGTTAACAAGCTGTTCAACGCCGTTCAATCGCCATTGAATGTGTTCGATATTTTTCAGCGGATTGGAAATCCATTTCTTTAATAACCGTCCCCCCATCGGCGTGGAAGTTTTATCGAGCACGGAAAATAATGTACCGTCCGATGTGCCGCCGAATGACGATGTAATTTCGAGATTGCGTTTCGTTGCCGGATCGAGAATGATGGTATCGGAAGTTGTGTGCGGAATTATTTTTTGAATGTGTGCGAGATTTGCTTTCTGCATTTCATTCAGATAATGCATGAGCGCACCGGCAGCGATAATGCCGATGCTCATTCCATCAACACCAAATCCTTTGAGCGTCTGCGTTTTGAAATGCCGGAGCAATGTTTCGTTGCCGTAATCAAATTGAAACGTCCAATCATCAACTGATGTGAAAATTCCTTTGAAAGAATTTTTCAATAACTCTTGAAAATTTTCCTTGTCTCTTTTTTGAATGAGAATTTCCGACGGAGTAATTGCGCTCACCTGATCATTCAGCATACGCAGCGGAATTTCTGACACGGCAAATTCGCCGGTAGAAATATCAACAAAAGAAAATCCGACAAGATCATCTGCAGCGGCAATAGCGGAAGGAAGTGCAATAGCGGCAAGATAATTATTTTGTTTTTGTTCCAGCACTTTATCTGAAAACGAAATACCCGGCGTTACCACTTCAACAACATCGCGCTTTACTATTCCCTTTGTGCCAAGGGCATCCCTTCGGGACAATTTCGGATCTTCCAACTGCTCGCACACGGCAACACGCAAACCGGCTTTCAACAATTTCGGTAAATAGGTATCGAGCGCGTGATGTGGAAACCCGGCGAGCGGAATATCGCCCATCTCGCCTTTGCCGCGCCGCGTCAGTGTAATGCCAAGCACGCGCGAAGTTATCTTTGCATCATCTTCAAACGTTTCAAAAAAATCTCCCATGCGAAACAATAATATCGTATCAGGATACTTTGCTTTCACGGAGTGGTACTGCTTCATTAAGGGAGTACTCATTGCAGGATTTTCAAGATTACAAAGTTATGTTAACAATCGAACGGATCACGATTCAGGTTGAAATATTGTTTATCTTCAAAAAAATATTTTTATTTTTCTGGTTTTTCGATATGTCCATGATTTGGACACATAAAAACAACGTGTCCAAAAAAGAGGGAAATTTGGACACGTTAAAAAAACATGTCCAAGACGTGGACATATCGAAAAAACGTGTCCATGGCTTGGACATATCACTTGGAAAGTAATTTATACAGTTTATCATTCAGAAAAAGATTTTCTCGTCCCGATTTGTATGATTTTAAAATTCCAACTTTTTCTAATGCCTTTAAATATTCCGCCGCAGTCTTTCTTTCTGCTACACCGGCATCAACCAGCATTTGTCCTTTTGCGTATGGCTGGCTGAAAAGAATTTCGATAAGTTCTTTGGAATATACTTTTGGCGGAAGTTTTTTCTTCGCAAGAATAATTGTTTCTTCCATGAGAGCACGAATAGCAACAATGCGATGATGCGTAAAGCGCGCGGTTGTTTCAACAGCATCAAGCATATACAATATCCACGGTTCCCATTCTCCAAATTCCGTTACGCGGCGAAGCAACACATAGTACTCTTTTTTATTTTCGATAATATATTTGCTCAGATATAAAATTGGAAGATCGAGCAAGTCATTCAACACAAGATACAAAATATTGATGATGCGCCCGGTTCTTCCGTTGCCGTCATAAAACGGATGGATTGCCTCGAACTGATAATGAATGAGCGCAAGTTTGATGAGCGGGTCGAGCACAGTGTCTGAATGAATGAATTTTTCAAGATCGTGCAGCTTGTTGCGAATAATATTTTCGCCTTCAGGAGGAGTGAAAATTATTGTACCGGTTCTTGCATCGCCGATAACCGTTCCGGAAGTTTTTCGTATTCCTGCCGAATTTTTTTTGATTGTCTGCACTATCTTTATAAAAACATTCGTGGTCAGCAGAGGTTTTTTCTGTATCGTCTCAAAACCTGTCCACAACGCCTGTCGGTAACGCAACACTTCTTTGGTTGCAAGATCAACAGTCATTGAATTTGCTGCGATCGCTCTGAACAACGCATCGTTCGTCGTAACA
This sequence comes from uncultured Chitinophagaceae bacterium, assembly GCA_964361075.1. Taxonomy (GTDB): domain Bacteria; phylum Bacteroidota; class Ignavibacteria; order UBA10030; family UBA8401; genus CAYHZL01. Next base: position 21,282 of record CAYHZL010000027.1, on the reverse strand, counting down.
ATATTTTCAATTTCCGAACTTGCTTTTGCTTCCTGCAACACGAGCGTATTCACAAGCATTGCCTGATTGGGAATTGTCTGACCGATTCCTTTAAGCTCGGCAATTGCACGGCTGGCAGAAATCGCTTTCTTCAAAATCTTTTTTGAATCAAGGACTGCAAGTTTTGGAGGCAGCGATGCAAGCGAATTGAATGGTTTGTTTGGATTAAAGTTCATTTTTCTTATTCCGATTGGAGAATTACAAAACTTATAAAGTCTTTACTTGTCCGCCCATGGCGGAAGACTTCGGAAGGTTTGTGTTGAATTCAAAGTATAAAAAAAATGAAGTGGAAACAAGAAAGGCTTGTAGGACTTTTCGATTATATAAATGGACGATATTCCATTTAATAATTCATATCAATCTTATAATCAGAAGGATAAATTATCATCTTATACTCTACAACGTGGATAATCTCAGGGTCATTGCTGGTATTTCTTGAGCTGATTCTGTTTCCAAAAAAATGAAGATATAAAATCGTATCGGATTTCTGTTGGTATAAAATGGTTCTTCCCAATGAGGATCTTTCCTCAAATCCAAGATCGCTCAATGTCAGCGATTTGTTGTTTTTTAGAAAACTTTTACCCCCGCCCCCTTCTTCAACAGGAAGAATGTAATATTGCTGAGCTTTGAATACTATTTTTGATAATTCACTTCTGACATCTACCTGCTGATATTTTTGTTCGGCACTCATTTTTTTAAATCTATCTAAATGTGAATTTAAAACAACTGTCGCAGTTATTGTATTCGCAGGTATAATGATCAGGATTGCAACGCTGATAACGTATCCAATGCGTACTACCAACGAAGATTTTTTTTGCTCCAATTTGTTGTTATTTATTTTTTTTCTCGAAAAAATAAATAGTATCGGATTGACGACAAACAAAAAAAGAAATGAATCGAGCATTGAAATATACGTTCCCAATTTTACAATCGGTATTGGTTGTCCGTTAACTTCTGCAAGCGCTTGTTGGAGGGTATTGTTTCCCGCAAACCATAGATCAATTGACAATACTTTGAAGAGTACAGTTGAAATATCATAAAGCCGAATATGCAAATAAAATTTTCCATATACCGCAAGCAGTAACACCATGGAACCAATTAAAAATATAACCGGCAATGATGACCATTTAAAATCAGCTTTTGTCTTAATTGTTTCGTTCATACGTAACTCCATGTTTAGACATCGTAGCGGTATATTGAATTTTTCCCGACTGTCCGTTGATATTCGTAAAATCAGGTCGAATCCCTTTTGAAAATGCATCATCGCTTGCAATTACTAATTGCACAATGGAATCTCCTTGATATGTAACAAATGGTCCTTCAGAAGCTTCAGGTGATTCAAATAATACTCCATTACGTATTTTTTTACCGTAAAGAGTATTAAATACTTCAACAAACGATTTTTCCCTTCCGGCAGGTTGATCGTAATAGAGATGGAGCATCTGCCATCCTCTTCCGTAAATTTGACCTTCAATAGCCATTTTAATACTGTATGCCCGCACAGCAAGAAGATTTTCTCGCTGAAGCGTAGGCATACGATAGCTTGTCACTGTAAAAGCACCAAACGCAAGAATGTGGAAAGCAAATAAACTTATAATTATTATTTTCCATTTTGTGGAGAATGCTTTTCTAACAACGAAGGAATAGAATAGTACCAAAAAAACTGTTCCTCCGATCATTCCCCCGAAGACTGAATTCCAGAGATCGTGTTGATCATAACCGATAAAAAAAGGAATGCCGACACAAGCGCATCCAACAAAAAACCAAAGAAAAAATTTCATAAGAGATCCTGATGATAAGGTTAGATTAATTTCGATCAATAGAAGTTGATTCGTATGGCACAGATATATTCATGGTCTGTCTGTATCGCTCTGCAATTTCTTTCTCTTGAATCGCTCCCATCACGTAAATAAATAACGACATAACAATTACAGCACCGACTGAATAAATGGCAGACGAAACTGAAATCGTAAACTGCCGTGACAAAATCGGTTGATGTTTTTCTTTCATTCCAAGCACTGCAAATTTTTGATCGATCTCTTTCGGAAATTCAAAATCCGGTTTTTGCATTAGCGATTCATTCACTCGCTTCATATCAACAAACAAAGTGCGGCTTTCTTCCGATTCGCTGAGTTGAAGAAAAAGTTCTTTCAATTCAGCATCGGTCGCTTCGTTATCAAAATATTTATTCATCAACAGTGTTGCATCGTTCGTTGTCATTGTTATTTCTCCTTTTTCAAATACGGCGAGAGTTTTTCTGCCAAAATTATTCTCGCTTTATACAGTTTTGATTTTACTGCGCTGACAGTTGTATTTGTTATTACTGCTATTTCTTCGTACGAAAGTTGTTCAAACAATCTCAACAGCACTACTTCACGATACGCGGGTTTCAAATATCCAATTGCGGAATACACCAATTCTTTCGTTTCGGATTGTTCTGCTATTGTATGTGGAGTTTCAACATCAAAAATATTTTCTTCTGCACTTTCCAATCCTTCCATCGGCACGATATTTTTTCTTCGCAAAATCATCAGCGATTCATTTCGTGCAATAGTAAATAGCCATTGCTTAAAGGTAACATCGTGTTGCAGTGTGGAAATTTTTTCGATCATTACCATGAATGTTTGCTGTACAATATCTTTTGCCGCTTCTTCATCTTTTACATACTGCACAACAAAAAAATAAATGTTCCGTTTATAGCGTTCATATAATTTTCCGCCAGCAGCAATGTCTCCGTTTCGCAGACGTTGAGCAAGTTCTGAGTCAGTAATTTCGTTTATGTGGATTTCCATTGGTATACTAAAGATGCACAACTAAAGAAAAAGTTGCCAATTGATTCTCATCTGCGTTCTCTCTATATTTTCCGCATGAATTTCATAGATTTACTTCATTCATAATTTTTCAGGAGGCACAATGAAACTCAACGCTATTGTTACGGTTCTCATCCTTTCTTTGCTTTGTTCATTCAGCACAAACGCCCAGCTTAAAAAACGCATTGCCGTTTCGCGGTTCGAAGATCGCAGCGGTACCGGGTACAATCACATCGGCGATGGTGTTGCCGATATGTTGGTAACGGCGCTTGTGAAATCAGGAAAATTTTCCGTCATCGAACGACAGGAAATTGAAAAAGTGATTGAAGAACAAAAGCTTGGCGAAAGCGGATTGGTAACGGCAGAGACCGCGCCGAAAGTCGGCAAGTTGCTTGGTGTTGAAATGATGGTGGTCGGCAGTGTGTCTGAATTTGGTACAAAAGAAAGCAATATGGGCGGAAACATACCGCTCTTCGGCGGTTCGGTAACAACAAAAACGGCGCGCGCTGTGGTGGATATTCGTTTGATTAATACAACCACCGGCGAAATTCTTTCTGCAGAAAAAAAAGAAGGAAGTAAATCATCAACCGGCATCAGCGTGCGGTACGAAAGCATCGACTTCAGCAATGCAAACAGTTGGGATGATACCGACATCGGCAAAGCATGCCGCGAAGCAATTGACGGATGCGTAGAATTGATTACAGACAATTTTCAAAAAATTCCGTGGAGCGGGCGCGTTTTAAAATTGAATGCCGACGGCACGCTGTTGATGAAGCCCGGTTCTGAAGGCAACGTCAGTACGGGAATGAAATTTGAAGTCTTCCGTGTTGGTGAAGATGTAAAAGACCCGGATACCGGACTTTCCCTTGGCGCCGAAGAGACCAAAGTCGGTGAAATAAAAGTTGTTGAAGATGCGTTGAAAGGAAAAGCGAGCAAAGCAAAAATTCTTGAAGGCAAAGATATTAAATCGGGTGACATTGTTCGCGAAGCAAAATAAAAAATATTTTCATTATAGAGCTATCTCAAAAATAAAAACACCGTCATGCTGAACTTGTTTCAGCATCAATAACCAAAAAATGAAGATTCCGAAACGAGTTCGGAATGACGAAACCGCTTTTGAGATAGCTTATAGTACTATTCACTTTTACTAACAGAGGTTACTATGAAAAAAATTTCTTCGGTCGCAGTAATGCTGACTCTCGTCTGTTCATTGCTTTCCGCACAACAAGGACAAGCTCCGCAGCAGCAAAAAGTAGTACACTTCAAAAAATTACAGACTTTCCTTCCTGCACAAGATTTTCAAGGATTCAAACGCGGAAAGCCTGTCGGCAACACATCAACAGCAATGGGTTTCTCTTCATCGGAAGCATCGGTGCGATTTGTTAAAGGCAGCGACAGCGCGGAACAATCAATCGAAATAAAAATTCTCGATATGAGTTTGGTTCCGTACGGAAGCTGGGCTATGATGTATCAACAAACTGATTACGAAAATGAAACCGAGAACGGTTACGAAAAAACCGTGATGGTTAAAAAAACATACAAAGGAATTGAAAAAGCAGAAACAGGTGATTACAAATCGTGTTCGTTAAATTTTGCCGCAGGAAATCGTTTTCACATTGAACTAACCGGAAGCGGATTTGCCGATGGAAAATTGCTTACCACACTCGCCGAAAGCATGGACCTGGATAAACTTGCAAAGGTAACTGCAGAATAATGTCTTCGCCCATCATTCTTCGAACAACACAACTCGGCAAGCATTACAAAAATCGTTGGGCAGCGCAGGATATTAATCTTGAAGTGCATCGCGGAGATGTATTCGGATTCCTCGGTCCGAATGGTGCCGGAAAAAGCACCACCATCCGCATGATTCTTTCCCTCATCAAACCAACAACAGGTTCTGTCGAGTTGTTCGGCAAAAATCTTTTTACGCATCGGGAGCTTGCGTTAACGGATGTTGCCGGCATTGTCGAAAAACCGGATTTCTATTTATATCTTTCTGCGTTTCGCAATATGCAAATTGCCGGCTCGCTCACACTTGGAAAAACTCCGGCGAAAGAAAAAATATTTCAGACACTCGAACTTGTCGGGCTTGCAGACCGCGCGTACGACCGCGTGAAAACTTATTCTCACGGAATGAAACAACGTCTCGGCATCGCGCAAGCATTGCTCTGTGATCCGCAATTAATATTGCTCGATGAACCAACCAACGGTCTCGATCCGCAAGGCATGAAAGAAGTGCGCGAATTGATTAAGCAACTTTCGCACGAACGCGGCATTACGATATTTCTCTCTTCGCATTTGCTCAACGAAGTGGAACAGGTTGCAACGCGCATGGCAATTATTAACAAAGGAACAATGATTGTGCAAGGCAGTGTGGAAGAATTGCTGAAGGAGCGTGCGAACAAAGTTCTTATAGATGTTGAACCGAAAGAAGACGCACTGGCAATACTTGCGATGTTGGACATTGTTCATCAGCCAATAATTACCAACGACGGAATTGCTGCAACCATCGAAAAGAAAAATATTCCGGTTGTTGTGCAAGCATTGGTAGAAAATAATTTTCAAATTTTTTCAATTTCACCACAACGATCGCTGGAAGATTATTTTCTATCGGTAACGGAAGAAACTTCAAAGTGACAACACACAACGCATGATCACTCTTCTAAAATTTGAATTGTTCAAAACGTACGCGAAGTGGCGAACCTACATCGGCTTCATCGCGGTTGCAGTGCTCATCCCAATTATTATGATTTTGCTGCATCTTGAAGGCGGGCGCTTTGTGCAATACCAAATGAAACAATTGCAGGGAGATTTTCTTATCACCGGAAATCTTTTTAACGGTTGGATGGTTGCGCAAATAATTATGAACGGTTTGTGGATTCACATTCCGGTGCTTATTTCTCTTGTTGCCGGCGACCAACTTGCGGGAGAAGCAACAGCAGGAACGTTCCGGCTTATTCTTATTCGTCCTGTTTCACGAACGCGAATTCTTGGCGCGAAATATTTCGCAACGTTGTTTTACACTTTTTCTCTTGTGTTGTTCATCGCAATACTCAGCATCGGATTGGGATTGGCAATTTTTGGAAGCGGCGATTTGCTTGCGGTCGATCGGGACATGCTCACCATTCTTCCCGAATCACAAATGTGGTGGCGGTACCTTCTTGGATATAGTTTTGCAATAATTTCGATGTGGACCGTTGCTTCACTCGCATTTTTGATTTCATCATTTGTCGAAAACGCAATCGGTCCGATTATTACCACAATGACAGTGATTATTATTTTTCTCATCATCTCCAACCTTCCTGTCGAATCGGTTGAACCAATTAAACCGTACCTCTTTACTACATATCTTAATGTGTGGCAACAAGCATTTAAAGATCCACTCGACTGGCAGAAAATTTTTGATTCATGTGCTGTGCTGGCAGAATACAATGCAGGATTTTTATTTATCACATGGTTTATTTTTAAACGGAAAGATATTCTTTCTTAACACAAAGGAACGCGAATGAGCATTCAACAAAAATTTTCTGATATTCGTCACGGCTTTCACCCTACATTTTGGGTTGCAAACACGCTCGAATTATTTGAGCGCTTTGCGTTTTACGGTTCGAAAGCTGTGCTCACTGTGTATCTTGCAACCAAAGTTGGTCTTGGTGTGCAAACTGCAGGTACGCTTGCAGGATTATTTTCTGGTTTGCTCTACTCGCTTCCCATTATCGCCGGAGTTTTTGTTGATCGCTATGGATTTAAGCGCACGCTCTCTGCCTGTTTTGCATTCTTCACTATCGGATATTTTCTTATCGGCTTGGCAGGATTAGAATTTGGACAAACAATTGTCAACACCGTTGGAAAAACGCCGTACGTTATTACGGTATTAGTTCTTACTGCAATCGGCGGCTCACTCATTAAACCATGTATCGTCGGCACAGTTGCAAAAACTTCAACAGTAACGATGCAGTCGCTTGGCTATTCAATTTATTATACACTCGTTAATATAGGCGGTGCTGTCGGACCAATTCTTGCATTGCAGGTTCGCGAAGGACTCGGCATTGAATATGTTCTTATTATGTCGTCACTGACTTCGTTTCTACTTTTTCTCGGTACATTATTTTTTTACAAAGAGCCGCAAAAAAATGCTGATGAAAAACCGCGTGCATCACTCTCTAAAGTTTTTCGCGATATGTTGACAGTGTTCAAAAATATAAAATTCATTTCGTTTCTTGTTATCTTCTCCGGCTTCTGGATTATGTTCTGGCAGATTTTTTATTCCTTCCCTTTTTATATTACAGAGGTGTTGAAGTTCAGCAGATTCGAAATTCTGGAAACGGTTGATGCGTGGACAATTATTATCGTCAGCGTTCCTGTAACCGCACTGGTAAAACGATGGAACCCAATTACTGCAATGACGCTCGGATTTTTAATTGCCAGCACATCGTGGGTGCTGATGGCTGTTTCGCCGACAGTAACCGCTGCCATTGTAGCGATGGCGCTCTTTGCCATCGGTGAAGCAATACAAGCGCCGCGTTTTTATGAATACGTTGCATCGCTCGCACCAAAAGATCAAGTCGGCACGTTTATGGGATTTGCTTTTTTGCCGGTTGCTATCGGTTCGTTTATTGCGGGACCGCTTTCCGGATGGCTGGTTAAAACATATTTGCAAGATACCATGAACCCGACCATGATGTGGGGAATTCTCAGCGCGATTGGCTACGGCTCAACGATGTTGATGTTTCTCTATAATATTTTCTTCGTAAAAAAAACGCAAATAGTTTACAAGGAATAAATGTATTCAACTTTACCTGCGAAGAAATTCGCGGTGTGCCAATGCCCGGACACTGGTTATGGGCAGAACTTGAATACAACATATTGTAAGTGAGACAATTATGAAGAAACTTATTTTCGGCTTATTGATTATTGTGCGCTTTTCTTTTTCGCAGACAGTAGATGCCACGCATATACTTGAAAAAGTGCAGAAGCAATTTGAAGGAGTGAATGATTACACTGCTCTTCTTACGGCTAAAGTAGATATGGAACGATTGAAAATTCCTGAAATGAAAGTGAAAATTTATTTTAAGCAGCCGAATAAATTACATATCGAATCCAGCAACTTTGCCATGCTGCCGAAAGAAGGACTTGGAATGAACCCGGGTGAAATGTTGAAAAAATTTGATGCAACGCTGCTTGGTACAGAACAGCAGAATGGTACGCCACTCTACAAAGTGCGGTTAGTTTCAAAGCCGGAAAAAAATAAACCGATTCATGAAAACATTATCTATGTTGACGGCACGCGATGGTTAATTACTCGTTTTGAATCTGTGCCGAATGACGGTAGAAAAATTTCTGTGGATTTTGAGCATACACTTGTTGACGGGAAATATTTTCTTCCGCAAAAACTAACGGCAAATTTCAATATGGAACGTTCAGCAGATTCGCTCACAGAAAAAATCTATAGCCCGCAGCGAATGCCGCGCAGAGGAAGTGTTGTTGTTGAATATTCAGAATATAAAGTGAACCAAGGATTGAATGACGAGATTTTTGAAAAGAAGGAAAAAGAAAAGAAGTAAGAGATAGGCTTCAATGATTTGACCATCGATATTTTTTATTGTTTGTCGAATATTTTTTTGTTCTCAACAACATCTCGCCATAATTCAAATGTAACCCACCAAAGAATTTCATTTGCCCGAAAATGTTTTCCGGAAAAATAACCATTCACTAATGCGTCTATCTTTTGCTGATCGTAATGTTTGTATGTACGCACGGACGTTGAGTTGATTCTATCCAAGATCCATTCTTGAAGTGTATGTAACAATAGATGCGGTGTTGGATCGTGGTACACAGTACCAAACTTTTTTTGCAATTGCGACCAGACAATTCCCGAATATGTTCCAAATGAAAACGGAATTGTACAGATATTTTTTGCCAACGGTAATGTTGCTAACTCTGGAGTATGGGCTTGTATAAATTTCCTGACAAAGCGCCCATTCTTTTTATCTGAACGACGCATTGACAACAGTGAACTTGCAATTGAAGGTTGAATAAAGGGCATGAGGTTTGGCATAAGCACATCAACACGTGTCTGTTCATCAGCGCCGAAATTTGGAATTCTATAACGCATCACAAAGAGATCTATTTGTGTGTCAATATCAATATCGCGTACATCATTCATTGTCGTGAGTGCATTTTGCAAATCAATAGAAGTACCTCTTGCCATCAACTCAGCGGTTTCGCTCGTAAAGACTGACGCACGGTGTACGCTAATTGAAGGAAGAACACCTTTCGGATTATTTTGTAGAAACGCAGATTTTCCACGAAGACGAAGTTGCGAAAGAAATCTCATGCGAGCAAATTCACCATTTGCCCCATCAATAAAGATACCTTCTTGTGAAATAATCGGATCGTACGAACGCAGGCGAGTACCGGCAAGAACGGATTCGACACAATTTGTCTGCGCTACATAATTTTGCAATTCATTGATAAGTACATCTGCATCCGGCAATGCCGGATTTATTACTTCATGAGGAAGTTCATATTTCTGTGCAATCATTTTTGCTATAACTGCATCGGGGTCTTCCTTTGGACCAAACGTGTACGTTTTACAGGGAATGTGATTGTTCATCATGATGGAAAGAAGAAACCGCGAATCAAGTCCGCCTGAAAGTCCGAAATGCAATGTCCCGTACTGTTGGTGAAGTTTTTTTACGAGAGATGAAATTCTGTTCACTGAAACGTCCGGATCAACGGTTTCAATAGACACATTCCAAGAAGAGTGATGCTGTGTGCAGCCTTTATTTGAGAGTTGCAGTGTGCTGCCTGGCGCAAGTCTTCCGATATTTTTCAACGTACTATCGTACGAAAGCAGATTCATTGCGGTCCAACGTGAACCGAACCGCTCCATATTAATTTCACAACCACCACAAGAAGCAGCTACCCAATCAAGCCGTGAAGAGAAAAAAATCTTTCCATCATGTTCCGCATAATAAAGAGTGCGCAATCCTATCCGATCAGAAAAACATTCTAATCCATTTTCAGTCCGGCGAATTGCAATAAAATGTCCTTCAATAGAATTTGCATTGAATGTTTTTTGAGATAACAGCTCATGCCAATCTTCTGCTGTGAGAATCTTCCACTCGTTATTTTGAAAAGAAAGACCTGTGCCCAACACCAGCCAAGAAAAATCAGATTGATTAGTTTCATCCTTTGGGGCGAACATGCACGTGGATGAATGTCCGCCTGCAAAAATAATTTGATGAGAAGTTTGAAACGTAGTGTGTTTCGATGAAGGGAGAAATGTTGGAAGAATTTTTTCGACAGGTGCAGGATGGAAATAATATATGCCAAATACCCATCCCATAATTGTTATGCGATTTTTTCCATCATCTTCACAAATTTTGAAAAACAAGTAGTTACTATCATGCGGCAGTTTGTTTAATCTGAAGGAATTTTCTAAGTGCAGAATTTATCGCTTCTGATGTTGGAAAACTTTTTTTTAATTCAGGATCTATTACAACAAGGTTTGCACCGTTTTTTAATTTTTTTAGATATTTATTGCCAACCCGTTTTGCTATGGTAAAATCATATTCCGGCAACATTTCATCTAATTGTGAGTTTTTCTTTTTACGAACTTCTTTTTTCATAAAATTTTCTCTCTTTCCTTAATGCATTTCTCGCACTAATAATTCGAATGTTTCCTTCTCTCACAGTAAATATAACAAGGGCATCTCTAAAAATTAGTTACGAAACCTTCAAGGTTTATCTTGATTAAATTTTGTGATGTTAAAATTTTATGGTGTAACACAAAAATAAAAACCTTGAAGGTTTTTAGAGATGCCCACAACCAATAAACGATTTGCAACCGAACATCCTAAAAAAATCCAGCGGGTTTCGATTTGAGAATGCTTCTTGTCCTTCATTTCTAAAGCAGAAGTATCATAGAATACGGTTGCTGCTTCCTCAAAACTTATTCCATGTTTCTTGAGATTTGTTTCCGCTTTACTCGAATCCCACTCAAAAGTATATTCCATAAAAATTATTTATTACTTTTTTCCATCATAGTAACAAATTTTTTGAACAGATAGTCGCTGTCGTGCGGACCGGGCGATGCTTCGGGATGATATTGTACACAAAACATCGGAAGTGTTTTGTGCGCAAATCCTTCAACAGTATTATCGTTCAAATTCAGATGTGTTAATTCAACATTCGACTCGTCCATAGATTTCCAATCAACAGCGAAGCCGTGGTTTTGCGATGTGATTTCGATTGCACCGGTATATAAATTTTTTACCGGATGATTACCGCCTCGATGTCCGAATTTCAGTTTATATGTTTTTCCGCCGAGCGCAAGTGCGAGTAATTGATGTCCGAGACAAATTCCGAAAATTGGTTTCTTCCCAATTAATTTTTTTATGTTTTGAATTGCGTATTTCACTGCATCGGGATCGCCGGGTCCGTTCGAAAGAAAAATACCGTCCGGATTTTTTTTCAACACTTCTTCTGCCGGAGTTGAAGCGGGAACGACCGTTAAGTTGCATCCATAGCTTGTTAATCGGCGTAAAATATTTTGTTTCACACCGTAATCATACACAACAACATTGAACCGTGTACCGTCTGTTTGCACAGGCAATGCAAAATCAGTGGTATCAACATCATTCCACGAATATTCTTTTTCGCATGTAACTTTTTTTGCGAGATCCTGCCCCGTCATCTCCGGTGATGCTTTTGCTTTGGCAACAAGAGACGCATCATCACTATCTTTTGTTGAAAGCACGCCTCGCAGCGAACCTTCCGTGCGAAGAATTTTTGTCAACATGCGCGTATCAATTCCTTGAATAGCAACGACATTATTTTTTTTCAACCATTCGCCAAGACTCGATTCCGCACGCCAATTACTGTAAAAATCAAAATATTCTTTTACAATAAATCCGCTTGCTTGCGGTTTTGCCGATTCAACATCATCCGCATTCACTCCGTAATTACCAATAAGCGGATACGTCATCGTTACAATTTGTCCTGCGTACGAAGGATCAGTAAGAATTTCTTGATAACCAGACAGCGAAGTATTGAAACATACCTCACCAAAAATTTCACCTTCAGCGCCAAAATGTTCGCCGGTAAAAACTATTCCATTTTCTAATGCTAATTTTACAATCATGTAATTTTTTTCCGTAAAAAATTTCATACAAAGATACAAAAAAATCTTGACTACAGAAATACATTTGTGTTAATTGTAGTAGTCATTAGAGGAGCGATGTACACAAGTATGCAATGCGAGAACGAAACAGTTCAGCGACCATTGCAGAAAAGGTAACTCAAAAATAAAATGAGTAAGCATCGCCGAAAATTGAATGAATGTTTCATCATTCAATTTGGGGTGCAAGTTCAGAACTTGCACACTGTTGTCTCACATAGAAAGACAAAGCGCTAACGGCAATCTACAATCCGAAATTTTCTCTGTTTTTTTTACTGTAACAGAGTTCAGTGTTTCTCAAAGTAGAGAGTCCACAGCGCTTCTCTACTTTTTTAGTTTTAAACGGAGAACAGATGAACATTGCATTACTCGGTTACGGAAAAATGGGCAGAGAAATTGAAGCAATCGCTCTCGAACGCGGGCACACAATTGCCGAACGATTCGATGAGTTTACTCCTCTGACACCCGCACTTGCAGCGCAATTCCCGAAGAATAACATTCATTGCTGTATAGATTTCAGCGTTCCATCTGCAGCGCCGTTTAATATTACAACTGTTTCCGCAGTGCAAGTGCCGATTGTTGTTGGTACAACGGGATGGAACAACGAATTTGAAGCGATGAAAAATATTGTGTTGAAGAACAACGGTGCAATCGTGTACGGTTCAAATTTTTCTATCGGCGCACAAATGTTTTTTTGCATTGTTTCTGCAGCATCGGCGTTAATGAATAATTTTTCCGACTATGATGTTGCGGTACATGAAATTCATCACACAATGAAAAAAGATGCACCGAGCGGAACGGCTTTAACTATCGCAGAAAAAATTCTTGCGCAGATGAAAAGAAAAACTGCTTTAAAGTTTCCAACAGACACATCACTCATTCAAGCAAACGAAATACTTGTTTCCAGTTCACGAATTGGTTCTGTCTTCGGCACACATACCGTGCAATTTAATTCCGCTGCTGACGATATTGAATTAACTCATCGCGCGCACAATCGAAAAGGGTTCGCGCTTGGTGCGGTACTTGCGGCAGAATGGATTCAAGAAAAAAAAGGTGTGTTCTCTGTTGAAGAATTTTTATTTGGATAGTTCGTTGGATCAATTACATAAAAAATAAAAGTTTCATAACTAACTGATGTTACGCAAAGAGGTCTTTTAACCACAGATAACACGGATTATTACAGAAAAACACGGATAACGATCTGTGAATATCCGTGTTTTTTCGTGTCATTCGTGGTGAATGTTTTCTTTGATGTTTTTTTGCGTAACATCAGTAACTAATAATCATTAAAGAAAGGATCAAACAATGTCATCACAATTTATGTTTCGCGGCGTTGCAACAGCGCTTGTTACTCCCATGTTACCCGATGGTGCAGTTGATGAACAAGCACTGCGTCGCTTGGTAGATTTCCAAATTACAAACGGTGTTAACGGAGTTGTTCCGTGCGGCACAACCGGCGAAAGTGCAACGCTCAATCATTCCGAGCATCATCATGTTATGGATATTGTCGTTGAACAAACTGCGAAACGCGTTCCGGTTATTATCGGCGCCGGAAGCAATTCAACACGCGAAGCAATTTCTCTTACACAACATGCGCGCGCCATCGGCGCCAATGCTGTTCTTTCCATTGCTCCGTACTATAATAAGCCAACGCAAAGAGGGTTTATCGAACATTACAAAGCGATTACTGAAGCGGTGGATATTCCAATTATTGTGTACAATTGTCCGGGCAGAACCGGAAGCAATATTTCTGCAGAGACAACAATTAAACTTGCAGAACTTCCCGGCATCGCAGGCGTGAAAGAAGCCTCGGGCAATGTGGGACAGATCATGGATATTATTCGCAACAAACCGAAAGATTTCTTTGTGCTGTCCGGCGATGATTCGATTACGTTGCCGTTAATGTCTGTTGGCTGCGACGGTGTGATTTCAGTTGTAGCGAACGAAGTGCCGCGGCAATTTTCTACAATGGTAAGACTTGCTTTGGAAGAAAAATTTGTTGAAGCACGCGCCATTCATAATGAATTGCTTCGATTAATGAATATGAATTTCATCGAGTCAAATCCAATTCCGGTAAAAAGTGCACTGGCAATGATGGGCATGATTCACGAAGTCTATCGTTTACCACTTACACGCATGTCGGCAGAAAACCGTTTTGCGTTGCGCCGCGTGTTGGAGGAATTACAATTGCATGTAGAAGAAACGGCAGCATAAAGTATATAGTCGAACCAAAAAGTAGAAACCCTTCGAGGGTTATGAATTTAGAGTACTCAATGTTTTTCAATTTTGTTGATTTTTTTGAAAATACAACCCTCGAAGGGTTGAATAAACAATAACTTTTTATGAGACAACTAACTATTCGTTTAAAAACTAAATCTCACAGCGCGGACGAGAAAGCCGCGCTTGTATTTTTTTAAGTTTTTTTATTCACGTATTCATGAAAACATCTATAGAAAAACTTTCGTTTCTAATTTCAGAAATGTACACTCAACAAACAATTTCAACACAAACTAAAAAAGCATTTACACAATTTATTGCACTGCTCAACAAAGGAGAAATTCGTGCGGCAGAAAAAATAGATGGTGTATGGCAGGTGCACGATTGGGTAAAAAAAGGAATTCTTCTTGGCTTCCGTCTTGGTACGCTAAAAACAATTTCGCATTCACAGCCGTTTTCTTTTTTCGATAAACATACCTACCCGTTAAAAAAAATTTCTGCAAAAGATAATGTGCGTATTGTGCCGGGTGGAACTTCGGTACGTAGCGGCGCGTATGTTGCACCGACTGTTATTATTATGCCGCCGGCATATATTAATGTTGGCGCGTATGTTGGAAAAAATACCATGGTTGATTCACATGCGCTCGTCGGTTCTTGTGCGCAAGTTGGAGAAAAAGTTCACCTCAGTGCGGCGGCGCAAGTTGGCGGTGTGCTTGAACCTATTGGCGCGTTACCGGTGATTATTGAAGATGAAGTGATGGTTGGCGGCAATTGTGGTATTTATGAGGGGACGATTGTTTCGCGACGTGCCGTATTGGCTAGTGGTGTTATTCTCACTGCATCAACGCCAGTGTATGATTGTGTGAACGAAAAAATTATTACACGCAACGAGCATGGCTCTCTCGTTATTCCCGAAAATGCTGTGGTGGTTGCCGGCGTTCGTGCAATGAAATCTTCTTTTGCGCAGCAGCATGGTTTAGGAATGTACACACCGATGATTATTAAATACCGCGATGAGAAAACTGATGCGAGAACAGCATTGGAAAGTAGTTTGCGGTAAAAATATTGAGAAATAAAATAAAGGACGATTCCAAAAATTAAGGTTTTTTCGCCACAAAGACATTCACCCCGTTGGATAATCCTGTTAGACAACGGATGAACAATAAAAATGAAAGTATCCAACGGGGCAGGGGCGCAAAGAAAAATAATATAAACAAATGGTAATAAACACTTTACGTCTTGGCGACTTTGCGGTATTCGCCGCGGCGAACTTTTTTTGAATTTTTAGAACTGCCCTAAATAACATTTGACATTATCTTATTATCCTTCTAAATTAGCACAGGTAAAGAAGGAGAATAGCAGAAACAATTGCGAAGAGGTCCACGCCGTAGGCGTGGGTAATTGAAAAAATTGTTACTCTACTCTACTCTACTCTACTCTACTCTACTCTACTCTACTCTAAAAAATTTTTTTTATATCAGTATATTATTTGGATAATTTATCTACTACAACGAGGTGATTGTGAGTAATAATATTTACCTAAAGATTCTATTGTTTGTGAATTGCCATGCTAATTTCCGTACGCTATTTTCACATTTTTTTTTAAGAAATAAAATAATTTCAAAAATAAAAAAAATGTTTTCCACTTTCAAAAGTTCAAATTCGTAATACTAAATGGAGGAAAAACCTGCATGGGGGTAGAAACAGTTGCCATTAAAAGTTATATCGAAAAAAACTATAAAAATATTTCCGGACCGGAGGATATTGCACAAAAATTAGGTATCTCTTATGAGACCATGCGGAAAACATTCACAAGATCTGAGCGAATTTCTCCGGCAGCATACATAACCTTGTATAGAATTTTAGTCTGCAAAAATGAACTTATGCATACGATTAAAACATGTCAAGAAATTTGTTATGATGCAGGTTTTAGACGAGAGGATTCTGCACAAAAAACCTTCAAAAGAATTACGGGGATGTCGATGCTTGAATACAGAAAAAAACAGTGCAATGAAAAATATGATGTAATCCTGTTAGAGAAAAATAAAATTGTTTATTCCCCAAAACTTAATTTAGCACACCAATAGAGCCAACCAAAATTGCCAACCAAAAAAGGCAGAATATTTTTGTTGTTTATCCTTTTATGTTTCTGTTTTTTATTAACGAAAAACTTCGGCAACAAATAATCTTTGTTCAACTTAATCAAATCATAAATGAAAATACTTAGTCCTTCTAATTTTTCATTACAACATTTAAAATTTTTTCCCGTTCTCATAACAATTTTTTTTGGAAGTTTTTCAACTTGTCATAGCCAACAGGCAAATATTTACTTTAAAATTGATATGAATAACCAAATTAAAATTAAGAATTTTATTCCCGACAGAGGAGATATCGTTATTGTGAGAGGATCATTTAACAACTGGAAAGGAAATGAATTTCAACTTTCTGATTTCAACCATAACGGAATTTATTCGGGTGGATTTCAAATTTACAGTAAAACTATAGAATATAAATATGTGATAGTGCCAGGCGATAAAAGATCTTTGATGAATGAAGGATGGGAAGCAATAGAAAATAGAAAAGCGAATGTGCCAAATACTCAAACTGGTGATACCACCTTTTTCAATAACATAGAAAAGGTATTTCCTTTTAACATTGTATTAAAATTAGATATGAGTAATCAAATTGTTCAGAATAATTTTTACCCGGAATCACCTCGTTATGATGAAGTGGTTGTAAGAGGAAATTTTAATTCTTGGTACTTGAATGAAAACAAACTTGTAGAAAAAGACAAAAATAATATTTATGAAATAAATTTATCAGGATATAGCCCAACGAAACAACTTGTATACAAGTTCGCAATTATTTCACAAAAGAATAGATCAATTGGCAATAATGGCTGGGAGCAAATAACAAATCGAATTATTCCCATTGGAAAACCTATTGATGAAGTGCCAGTCGCTTTCTTTAATAATCAAAAAAATATAGTTGTTTTTCGTGTTAAAATAAAAAAAACCTCAAAGTATTACAATCAATTAACTCATTTAGATTATAAATTGGCAATAAAATTAATGTTAAATGGGTTGGAAAATATGAGTGAACCAATGATTAAAGATTCAACAGACGGGAGTTACTCTCTTGGTCTTAGTTTTGAAAATAAGCAAGGAATATTGAATTACAGTTACTGCATTTTATCTGAAGCCAATGTAAACCCAGTTACAGAGACGAAAATACAAAAAATAACTCTTTCAGAGAGTGGAATTAAATTACCTATTATTGAGTTAGATAAATGAAAAAATTTATTCAGAACAATGTATTTACGTTAACAGCTATTTTAATTTTATGGGCTTGCATTATATCCTATCTAATTATTACTAATCATCACGAATCCAAGCTACAAAAAGATATTTTTATCCGTGAGTGGCGAATCTCAAAGGCATATCGAAATAATTTTACTGATTCGACATTAAAAACGACTCACGGAATACATTGCTTCGGGTTCGAACATGATTTTCTCGAAGGCGGAGAGAGTAATAAAGATTTTGAACCAAAAGATTGGATTAACCATAAAAGTGAGACTGATGTAATTGATTTTACACATATTTTCGATTCAACAAACTATAAGGTCGCATACGCATTTTCAAACTTATATAGTGAAGAAGATAAAGAAATGATTCTTGCTGTTGGAAGTGATGATGGCATTAAGATATGGTTTAATGGAGAACTTGTACATAAAAATCATATCGGTAGAGGTACACGAATAGATAATGATTTTGTTCCAGTAAAAATTAAAAAAGGCAACAACACGTGTCTTATCAAAGTTGACAATGGTGATGGAGGATGGGGTTTTATTGCACGTTTACGAGAGAGAAACGATGTTCTGGAAAATTTAACAAACAATATAGAAGAAGTATTCCCATCCTATTTTTATAATTATACGTTGACGCCCGGTGAATCGTTAAAAATAAACTTAGTAGATAAGAAGAAATTATCTTTGTTTTTAGTTAAGCCCCAAGTAAACATTAAAATTGTTGCACAGGATGGAAAAGAAACTACTTTCGATTCTGTTGCTCTTGAGGAAAAACTAAGTTTACCGACAACAATGTTGCATAATGGTTTATATGAACTTTTCTTTCATTTCAACCTTGAGAAAGGGAAGGAAGAAGTACTTAGTAAAAAATTCTTTGTAGGTAACATAAAACAAGAATTTACTCACTTACAAAAACTCACCCCTGCATTGCTAAAGAAAAATTGTACGCAGAAATTTGAAATCAATTGGAAAGGGAACATTGAACGATTAGATACACTGATTAATGCAGGGAATGGAATAGGACCAATGGAACGAAGCGAGATGATAGTTCATCAATTATTTACACTTAATAAGTTTATAGAGTATAGTAAAAATGGTGTAAACGCTTTTAAAGATAGAAAAGGCTATTTCATTTGCGGTTATAAATCACATATCGATAACTCTTATCAATATTATCAGGTGTTTATTCCATCAAAATATGATTCTCTTAAACAAATTCCTGTTGTTTTTCATTTGCATGGAATATACGAAAGACACATGCCGTTTATGAATAGCCATGAACTAAATTGGATAGATGCTATTGAGAAAAGAGAAAAATTGGGTGAAAAATATGGTTTCATAGTCGTTTGGCCATACGGGAGAGGAAATGCACTTTATTCAGGTGTTGGGCAAGAGGATATTCCAAAAATATTAGAAGATATAAAAATAGATTATAAAATTGATACAAGTAAAATTTATCTGGTATCCTATTCAAACGGCGCAACTGCCGCATTAAATAATATCATGAGATTTCCAAATTTATTTTCTGCTGTTGCTGCAATAGCACCGTTTACTGATTACCGAATCAATAATAAGGAAAGTTTCAAATATAGCAGCACCCATCCATACACTTTATTCATGAATGCTAATAACCCTATTGAGAGTGCGCAAAATTTATTTAATAAATCTGTTTATTTGCTTCACGGACTCGATGATCGACATAGTAATATCGAAAACTCCAGAAAATATTTTCAAAAACTTAAAGAATATGGTATAACAGCTGAGTATAAAGAATTGCCCAACTCGAATCACTTTAACTACTTCATAAATCCTGAGCCTCTTGTGTATCAATGGCTATCCGATTTACAACCACAGCATACGTCTCATAAAATTTTTTACCGAACGGCTCAATTAAAATACAATCAGGCAGCATGGATAACTATCAATGATTTAGAAAAACCATATCAATTCGGAGAAATTGAAGCTGAAAATAAATCAGATAATGCCTTTTACATCTCTTCAAAAAATATCAACTCATATTCGCTGGCATTAAATAAATTCTCATCTCAAATTAAAAACAATATTAAAGTGATAACAAATGATACAGTAAGTTTTACCGGTTTGCCACCTCGGCAGGATACCCTAAAGATTAATGTACATTTACCAATCAATAATGAAGCTGTTACATTAAGCAAAACTCCATCAATAGAAGGTCCGATAGATCATGTGTTTGATGATAAATTTATTGTTGTATATGGCACCTCTTGCAGCCAAAACGAATGCTTACTGAATAAAGCAGAAGCTGATGATTTAGCGAAAGAATGGTTTAAAAAATATTTTACGAAAATTGAGCTTAAAAAAGATATTGAAATTACAAAAAGCGATATACATAACTCTAACATTATCTTGATAGGAACTCTTTCTTCAAACAAAATATTAAAACAAATCATTAAAAAATTACCAATTCAATTAACAAATAACAGTTTAGTTTTTAATAATCGTGAATTTACAAATATGAACTCAGGGATAAGAATGATATATCCTAATCCGTTAAATGATAAAAAATATGTCGTGATTTATTCCGGTATTACCTCTAAGGCAATCGAAGGGTCAATTCAAAGATTTGGGATTGGGGGGTGGTACGATGTTATGATTTATGATGAAAGAACAAGTGATGATAAGTTGTCTGTAAATACTGTGGGTTTCTTTGATAATAATTGGAAATTAGATAGTGCTTTACTGTATGCAAGATGAATAGATTCTGGAACTGTTTTGAGCTCTGATTGAATTTAACTATTCATCAGAATTAAAAAACAATACATGAAAGGAGGGTATCATCAAACTTATATTTAAATAAAACCCGTTCCGATGATTGTGGCATCGAAACGGGTCATAACACAAAAAAGAGTGCATTCAATCCTTCCGCGTAAACGGAAGGAGTTTCTCTTTTTGCAACCGCAATTTAATTAACTTTTTAGTTATATCATAATTAGATTAGAAAGGATTAAAATATGAAACGCATTCTGTATTATTCGCGTGTTTTTTTCCTTTTGGCAATAGCATTGTGGTTTAATGCTTGCCAAAAAGATAATCCGGTGGAACAGCCATCAACATCAAATACCATTTCATCCGGATATGCCGAGTTACGAAACTCTGCTGCTAATCTTGCGAAAGTGTTGGCAGTAGATTTGAATACAAATGAATCTCTTCGTAAAGAAGTCTTCAGTAAAATGGCAAATCGTTTTGACGGCGATAGAGATATGCTCGTTACTCATTTAACGGATGCTTCCATTGCAGAAGTTCAACAATTGGCAAAATCTTCTTCACTGAAATCGAAACTTGCCAAAGGCGGCATTACGTACCAGGAAGTGGATATGCAATCACTGACGATGAAAAATCCGAAGCTGCAAATAATGATGCCGTTTCTTGAGCACTGGACAGATACTAAAATTGAACAAGCGGGCGGTTTGATTGTTGCATATTATCCGTTTGGTGTGGACGATAAAAAAGTAAAAGAAATAACCGGCTACGACAAAAACGGAAATGAAGTAAAGATTACAAAAGAAACAGCGCCAAAAATTCCGTATGTTATTTTGTCTGAAAACGAAAGAACAAATGAGAATGGTAATTTGAAGTTTGAAAGCAAAGCGCAATCTTTACAAGGAGGTAATCCAAAATATTTCGATATCTCCAACCGTGCAGATTGGAAAGCAGTTGCATTGAATGAACTGCAAACGGTTAAA
>CAYHZL010000026.1:0-27221 GCA_964361075.1 uncultured Chitinophagaceae bacterium | reverse complement strand
TGAATAGTATGGGTGGAGATTATTAGCCAAATGATGGCGAGGGTAAATTTGATTTTATTGAAAATAATTTGCGCGGTAGTGCGTAGTTACAACAACCCTTGCGAAAGTAGTTACACATTCACAAGGGAGAAGATTATATTCTTCCAACATCCATTGCGGCACCGAGAGAACCATCTTGAATTTGTGTCAGCTTTTGTACCGATTCATATCCGTTGCTTAATTCAATCATGCTTATCATTTCAAAGATTGCATCAACATTGGATTCTTCCAACATCCCTTGGCGAACAACGGTATCTTTTTCCGCATCAGTCGGGGCGATATTGTCTTTTGGTGCAAAAAAAGAATTGCCAAATTTTTCCAACTTGTATGGTTCAGGAAAATCAACAATGCGCAATTTACCGACAACAGTTTTATCAACTACAATTTCTCCTTCTTGGCTGATAGAAATATCGGCGGTTGAAAGTTTGTTCAGTCCTGCAATTTTAATTGGACCGCTTGTCCCAATCACCGCATATCCTTGTTGTGTTTGAATTGAACCATCCGGTGCAAGAGAAAAATTTCCATTACGCGTATACCGTGTACCTTGCGGTGTCTCAATAGTAAAAAAACCCTTGCCGAGCAGCGCCATATCAAACGAATTGTGTGTTGTACGAAAAGTTCCTTGCGAAAAATCAGTAAACTCTTTCGCATCCAATCCGGCAAGATCACCAACACCCGATTGATTGAATGCCGTTACTTTTGCATGATCCATTACCTGAATGAATGCATTATCTTTTTTGAAACCGGTTGTATCAATGTTGGCGATGTTGTTCGCAATAATTTCTAATTTCAACGTTCGCGGCAACATACCGGCGGCTGAAGAAAAAATTCCTTTAATCATAATGACACCTTTGTTTTAAGTTGTTGATTAATACTGTAGACGTACGCTAAAATTTCTGCTACTGCTCTGTACATTTCTCCCGGAATTTCTTCCATTATATCAACCGTTGAAAGCAGCGACAATAAATCCGGATTGCTTTGTACCGGAATATGATGTTCTTGTGCAAGCGCAATAATTTTTTCTGCAACAACGCCCTGTCCTTTTGCCACAACTTTCGGTGCAACATCAACCTGCGCTTGATATCGCAAAGCTGCTGCACCGCGACGATATTCTTTTGGTATTCTACGCGGTTGCATTAATTGACTTTGCCGTTAATGGAAAAATTGCTGCTTCTGCATGTGCAGAAATTGAGTTCACAAGAAAACCGATATTCGTCAATGCTTGTTTCAATCGTTCACGTTGCTCGTGCAACAATGTTTGCCCCACTTCATGTTCGGAAGAAAGTGTAACAGAAATTCGTTTGCCCGACACTCTGCCATGCGCAACAATCGTTCCCAATTCAGAAAGCGAAAGGGTGCATTGAAATGAAAATTCTTCGTGTTGTTCTTTGTTTTCTTTTGATGAAAAATGTTTTTGCGGCAGCACGGTAATCGTAATTGTTTGCAGTGACCCGTTTAATTGAATAGGAATATGCACTGTAATCGGCTGCAATTTTTTGTGTGTCGGCACATTTTCTAATTGCTGCGATTCGATATTCAAAATGAGCGAGTGCACAATATCAAAAAGCTGTTCGTTGCGTTCATTCGCCGCGGCGAACTGTAACAGATAAGTATGAAGATTGAGCAAGTGCCACTTTAATGAAGGACGAATTCCGTCTGCCGCTTTGCCATTGTGTGTTCCCCACGCCACAATATTTTTTTCGTGATCGAAACCTAATCCACGTATCGTTTCGTGTAATTTTTGGGTGAGCGATTCTTTTTTTGAGAAAAATTCCACAATTGGTAATGATAATTTTGAAGGAATCTCAGCTTTTTTCAGCAATTCCAACAGCGAGGTACATCGTTCGGCAATTTCTTTATTTCTTACAGCAACATGCAGCAACTCAGCATTCACATCAGTTGCAGGAATATTTTTTCCTTTCAACGAAAAAACAATATCCAAGAGTTCATTGTCGGACATTGTCCATAATTTTCCTTTTCGTAATCCAACAAGTGTGCGACGAATATTTTCAACGTCGCGCTTACTTACCATTTCATTACGTTGAATAAGTCCGCTGACAATTAACATCGAAAGTCTGTCATCAGAAATATTTAACAACCGTAACACATTAGCAACAAAAACAGCCGGTGTTGCTGTTTGGAATTCCATTCCATGCAATTGCAACACAAGCGGTTCAAGTGAACGAAGTGAAAAATACAACACATCACCTGCAGCAACAGCAACATGGGTTGTTGCCTGCAATCTCACACCGTGTAATACGATGGTTGCTTTTGTGCCGTCACTTTCAATAACGCGCGCTTGCACAACTTGACCAATTTTTAATTGAGCGAGTTGAGCTTGCGTCGGCGTAACGTCAAAATTTAATGTCGGCGGTTGTTGTTGAATTGACTGATATGTTGCAGGTGTTATCATTGCTAAAATTTTTAAGCCTCAGAATTTTTGGGTAGACATTGTTATCGTTACTGCTCTCGATACTTTGAAAGATTCAATGCCAATTGCACTTCACCTACACCGACGTGGAGCGATTCCGCAATATGCTGCGGATTTTCTTTTTTTCGAATAGAAGTAATCATACCGGCAATTGTCTTTTTTCTTGTCTCACGTTTGCGTGTCAGCAAACTCATTGTCAATACAGCTTCTGGAGATTCAACATGTTCGTCGTCATTATTGTTTTCATTTTCTTGATGCATAAATTGAGCATATTCTTCTGCTACCGATGCATGATTGAACGTGTTATCGTGATGGCGTTCGAACAAATACAAATCTCTTTCTTTATTTGTTAATCCGGATGACTGTGATGGTACAAAAACAGGCACACGTTTTTGAAGTTGTATTTTCGGAACACGAATATGCGAGAAAATTCTTTTCATAGTTGCTCTCTGCCGTTTCGTACATTGAAATACAAACCAACCGGCAATAGCAAACACACATGCGATAAGTGAATATAATACCGGTAATCTCCACGCAACAACAGCTTCTTCGTTGCGCGGCGTGTTTACTACTGACGATGCTGCTTTCGTTTGTGATACGAGAGCGGCTTCACGTTGCGAGCGTTCAAGTTCGGCTTTGATAATTGGCGGAAGTTTTTTTGCTTTCGCATGCGTTGCTGCATTCTGTTGTTTCTTTGCTTGCAGATGTTTCATTACTGCCGGTGTACCGCGCTTCCACACAAACTTTTTTACAGGTGATGTGGATGACGGAGTAAAACTTTCTTGCGCGAACGTTATGGCAACTGACGCCAAGACAATAACAAAAATTAATGAAGATCGTCTCATACTGTTCTCCTAATAGGAATTGCAATTGAAAATGTTGTACCGATGCCAACCTGACTTTCAACCGAAATTGTTCCTTCGTGTTGTTTAATAATACGATGCGAAACAGAAAGTCCTAATCCTGTTCCTTTTCCTTTTTCTTTCGTCGTATAAAAAGCTTGAAATATTTTTTCTAAATTCTCTTTCGGGATTCCCTCACCCGTATCGCTGAAATTAATCCGCACAAATCCGTTGACTGCTTCCGTGTGAATTAATAATCGTCCGCCGTTCGGCATTGCATCGCGGGCATTCATAATTAAATTTAAAAATACTTGCTGCAGATATTGCTGATTACCATAAATCTGCGGGAGAGTAGTATCTAACTCGACCACTAAATCAACCTTGCCGGTACGAAATTGATGCCGCACAATGTCTATCACTTCATTCAAGGCAATGTTCATTTGCACAAGTTCTAACGGAAAATCGTCCGGCACTGCACGTGTAAAATCCAATAATCGCCGCGTCATTTTCACTAAACGTTCAACTTGTTGCGCCATCGTTTCAAGCCAGCCATCCATTTGAATGCCGCGTTTGTACAGCTCTATTTGTCCGAGTAATATCTGCACCGGATTTTTTATTTCATGAATAACAGCGCCCGCCATTTCGCCGACTGCTGCCAGTTTAGATGATTGTATCATTTGTGCCTGACTGGCTTTGATATCTTCCTGCGCCTGCACAAGTTCGTGGTATGTTCGCCAATTTTCTACACCAACTGCGGCGCTGTTTGCAAGAATGGAAAGCAGCTGCAAATCATGATTCGTAAATTCTTCCTGATTTTTTTCTGTGTATAACACAAAAACACCAATGCCGATGGTGCGAACAATGAGCGGCACGATAACAAAGTTCAATGGATTGTCGGACGGTGTAAGTTGAGACAGATCGGGAATAATCACTGTCTTTTTTTCATCAAGCACCCAATCAACAATTCCTTCTTCAAGTTGTTGATTAATAATCTGATCAAGATTTTCAATTGCTGAGGTAAGAAACGGCACTAATTTATTTCGTTCTTTATTCAACAGATAGACATTGCAATCTTTGATATCAGCAACTTGTTTGCTTAACGCACGAAGTGTGGATGCAATTTCTTCCGGATCCATTGTGGAGCTAATCACTTCGGAAAGCTGCGTCATCGCAATCACTTCATCAATACTTGCTTTCATCGCAACGTGATTTTGCGATGCATGTTGTATTTCGGTTTCTAAAATTATAATACGTTCTTCCAGCGCCTTGATGTACTCAAGTTGCTCGTGAGAACTTTTTGTGTTATTCTCTCCTGTGGAAGTCATTGCCGATCTCGCACTATGTTCAACCTGTGCTTCC
Organism: uncultured Chitinophagaceae bacterium; assembly: GCA_964361075.1. Taxonomy (GTDB): domain Bacteria; phylum Bacteroidota; class Ignavibacteria; order UBA10030; family UBA8401; genus CAYHZL01. The sequence continues at coordinate 22,550 of CAYHZL010000026.1, read as the reverse complement.
ATGTTTATTCTACCAGAGACTGTGTTTTTTCTAAATCACTTTCAAAAATTGTACGGTATTTCTCGATGAATGTATCAACATACGCAGCATCATGAAAGCGAAGCGTGCTGAGTGCGTTCGCATCAAACTCAAGTCCTGCATCGCAGGTATTGGCGCCAAGATTCATTTTCTGACACATCACATCGCTGACATGAATAAGCGCTACTAATTCTTTGTTGAATTCGCTTTGTCCAGGTCGATGATGATTAATGATAACATCAGACAGTTGCGGTGGAAGATTCCAGCGTTCGGCAAGCCAGCCGCCAATATCTTGATGAGTAATGCCGAGAATTATTTTTTCAGCTTCGTAAAATGTAATGCCGTGCTCGCGTGTTAAATGCACACACGCACGAAAATCTGCATTGAAATATTTATGAAATACTTGAAGACCAATATCGTGCAACAACCCGCCGACAAACGCTTCACCACTAACGCGGTAGCCAAGATCTTTTGCAAGTCTTCGCGCTGCTACGCCGCATGTAATTGAATGATCCCAAAATTTATTCGTGTCAAAATACTCATCATTTTTTTTCTGCAACGCGCTCATTAATGAAAGACTGATCACTACTTCTTTCAATGCATCAAATCCGAGCACAATAATTGCGAAATCAATTGTTGCGATGCGGCGCGGGAAACCGTAGAAAGGTGAGTTTGCAATCTTTAATACTTTTGCTGTCAACGCTTGGTCTGTACTAATTACTCTGCCAAGTTTTGAAGCACTGGTGCGCGGGTTATCAACAAGATCAACAACTTCCATAGCGACAGCCGGCAACGCAGGAAGTTGAATTTCTGTTTGAACAACGCTTCGTATATGTTCGATTTTATCTGCTTGCGACACAGGACTTTTCCTTAACTAACGCTTTCAATATGACGTGATATCGCTTTCAACGTTTGTTTGAACAACTCAGCGATACGCTGCACGCTGATACCAAGAATAAGCCCTATTTCTTCAAAGGTGGCATCTTCATAATAATACAGCATCATAATTAAGCGTTCTCGCTGCGGAAGCATTTTGAGCGCAGTAATAATTTTTTTACGCGCTTCTTCAACACTTGTTTTAATAATAGGATGTTTGTTTTCATCCTCATCGTCTTGATTGTTCAATGAGTCATCGCTTGAAATGATTGCCGCAATATCATTAATGAGCCGTAATGTTACTTCAATACTTTTATCAGAATTTTCCCATGATGGTTTTTGGTTAAGATATTCATCAACCTTTGCCTGCATAATATTTATTGTGTGGTTACTCAGCACTATTTGTTTTATTTTTTCAAATCCTAAAACGCTGACTGCAAAATCTATTGCAGCAATGTGTCTTGGCAGTGCATACAATGGTGAATTCACTATTCGCAAGACACGTTCTGCCAGTGCTTCGTACGAGCCGATTTCTCTGCCAAGTGTTGAAATGCTTGTCTCGGGATTATTAAGAAGTTCCATCACCTTCATCGCTTTTGCGAGCGATGAAAGCGAGTCGCGTTTTTTTTGCGGTACAATGTGTGTGTCTGTTGTTATCATAGTCGTAGAGAAAAAATTAAATAACAAATTCTAAAACATGACGAAGGTCTTGCAAGATCTTTGAATGAATTTGTGATACGCGCGATTCGGAGACTCCGAGAATTTTTCCGATTTCATCGAACGTTGCGCCTTCGTAATAATGCAACGTCATAATTAAACGCTCGCGTTGCGGCAATTTTTTTAACGCACTAATCATCACCTGCTTCTGCTCTTCTGCTTCATATTGTTCTGCAACATTTTGCGTTAGGTCGGCAATTGTTTCATGGCGTGCCGATTGTTCGTCTGAAATAAATTCATCGAGTGAGATGAGTTGTGATGCTTGCAGTAAACCAAGTAATTGGCTGTACTCTTGCTGCGAAATCTTCATTGCGTTCGCAATTTCAAAAGAAGAAATTTCTCTGCCGTATTTTTGTTCTTTCTGTGAAGTTGTTTGCAATGCCTTCTTCGATTGATCGCGGAGCGAACGCGGCACTGTGTCCACGCGTCGCAGTTCGTCTAAAATCATTCCTTTAACACGAGGAATAGCATACGTTTCAAACTTTACACCAATCGTCGGATCAAAACGATCAATTGCTTCACTTAAACCAAGAATTCCAAAATGAAGAACATCGTCCGACTCTAACACACTGGCAGTGGGAATGTAAAGATGTTGAGCAACATATTTTACAACTCCCAGATATTGAGTAAGAAGTTGCTTGCGCAATTCTAAAGTTTTATTCTCCCGATACAGTTGCCATACATGTTGAATATCCATTTGCTACTCCTCAGGAATGTTTTACTTCCGTTGCTTGTTGTTTGTGGGGTTCGTGCCGTGGTTGCGTTTTCATAGTTACCCAAAGAAATCCGATAATCCCCATTAAGCATGTAGCGCCAACAAATACGATAAAAGCCCTCGTTACAATATCTAAAACCGAACCACCTGTCAGCGAAAAACCAACAATTGAAACGAAGAATGTTAGTAATCCCATTTGGAAGATAGTCTTATTCACAATTTTACTTCTCCTAATTTGAATGTTATCAGGGATAGAAACGGCAAAGACCATACCAAAATTTGAGGCAGTGAGGTGTGTAAATATTGTTTTTTTTGAAGTGCTTTAAGCTATTTTGAAGTTACAGAAATGCTAATTGATAAAAACAAAAATATATCGTGGCTATTATTCGCCAAATGATGTGGTTTTGAAGAAGTATGGAAGCAATAAAAAATAATCTCGTCTGCCTTCTCCGTTCTTTACCGATGAAAATGTTACATAGTTGATCAAAAAGGTGCAAACCCTTCCAGCGTTTATAAAAATAACGTAACTACTCAGCGCAATATAGACGCAGATTTTTGTAATAAAAAAATAATCTTTAACCACAGATGACACGGGAACATTCGCCGCGGCGAATGTGGTTAATGTTTTACTAAATCAAAATAATTTCTGTCAAAAAAATCTGTGAATCTGTGGCATATTTTTTTCGCTGAGCAGTTACAAAATTTTTTTACAAACTCGATTCTCGTTATATTGTTTTGTGCTTATATCTTTCACTCATAATTTAATATTCATAATTAACCACTAACAATGTCTCGCACAAATATTTCAACAGGTACGCCGTGGGAACCGATTGTTGGTTACTCACGCGCAGTGAAAATCGGCAATCATGTCTTCGTCTCCGGCACTACTGCAACAGATACGAACGGCACTATTGTCGGCATCGGTAATTCGTACGAGCAAACGATACAATGTTTGAAGAATATTGAATCAGCATTGCACAAAGTCGGCGCAACACTACACGATGTTGTTCGCACGCGGATGTTTGTTGTGAATATTGATGACTGGAAAGAAATCGGAAAAGCACACGGAGAATTTTTCAGCGAGATACGTCCGGCTACATCAATGGTAGAAGTGAGCCGCCTTATTGCGCCGGACATTCTTGTTGAAATTGAAGCCGATGCTATTATCAATGAACAATTATCAATGAACAATTTTTTATTTTTTTTTCTCTTTCTCCTCTGTTGTACAACCGCCAATGCTCAAAACGATTCTTCAACTGCAACTGCAAACTCAAACGGTTTCACATTGTATCCGGCGCTTTTTTACACTCCCGAAACACGTATTGGCGGCGGCGCAGTATCGTTATATTTTTTCCGTGAAGCAGGCGCACCGCTAACGACACGCCCAACATCTGTTACTGCCTCACTCGTTTATACGCAGAATAGACAGACACAATTTGAAGTTACGACAAATGCTTTTTTTGATAATGAAGTGTATCAGCATAATGGAAATTTCTTTTATAAAAAATTTCCTGAAAAATTCTACGGCATCGGAAACAACACATCCGATACATCGCTGGAATCTTACACTTCAGAATCATTTCGCATCAATCCGACACTTCTCCGAAAAATAAAAACAGGAATGTATGCCGGCTTTCAATATCATCTCGAACATTGGAGCAATTTAGAAACCGAGGCAAGCCACGCACTCGCTGGAAAAACTATTACGGGAAGTTCAGCAACGACCGTATCGGGCATTGGTGTTGTGTTCACGCTCGATTCGCGTAACAATGTTTTTTCAACGACGGCAGGGAAAAATTACCAATGTACTGCAACATTCTTTCCAAAATTTCTTGGCAGCACATATTCGTTTGCACGCTTTAAACTTGATGCACGACGATACGTTCCTTTTTTCACAACGCATACACTTGCAACGCAATTAGTAATCAATTCAACAATTGGTGATGTGCCGTTTCGATTTCTCTCGCTTCTCGGCGGACAGTATGTGATGCGCGGATATTATGAGGGGCGTTACCGCGATAAACAAATGATTGTTCTGCAAACGGAATACCGCATGCCGCTGTTTTGGCGATTTGGCTGCACAGCTTTTGCGGGCGTTGGTGATGTGGGAAAAAATTTTACTGCGTTTCGCACGGATGAATTGAAAATATCGTATGGTATTGGCGGCAGGTTTGCTCTCTTTCCTGAAGAAAAATTAAATGTTCGCTGCGATATCGGCGTTGGCGGAAACGCGGTTGGCTTGTATATCAATGTGAACGAGGCGTTTTAATGATGAGGCAATCTCATGCTAATGCACGGTATCAATAACGTGCGAGATCAGTTTGCGTTTAACAACCGGTAAAATTGTTTCTTGAAATGGAAAATCCAATTCCGTCTCGCACATAAATGTCGCCGGATTAGGCAGCTCATTGTGATGAGAAATAAATTCCTGCTTTAATGCAATCGGTGATTGATGTACAGACAATTGCGGAAACGACTCAACGACTTTGGTTTTCAGCGTACGGTAATTTTCATCTCCGGCACTATATAAAGAAACTTGATATTGCAAAAAATGAAGAAGTGATGCTTTATGATCGGGCACGATACAATATCCTTCTTGTTTGTACATCGGTATAACACCAACACTTGTTACAGAAATATTTTCATCCACAAAATCATAAATACCGGTTCCTTCCTCAATTACTTTTCGTAACTGCGGTAACGCCCAAACAATAAGATCCATCACCCGTTCAACGTCCGGATTATCTGACGGAAACATGGCATACAAAATTTCCTGATGTTCAAGATCAATACCTAAAACATCATGCGGTAAATTTCCTTGAAAAAAATTGCGTTGCTCGATTAACTGTTCTAACGCTGTAGAGAGATCGATGAGTTCTTTTAAGGAAGGGTACAGTATGTTGTGTGAAAATTCTGTGCGGTACGAGCGCAGACTATTCAACACCGTGTATTGGCTTTTTTCGTAATCACATCCTGCGGATGCAATAAAAGTATCTAATGTTAATCGCTGCATGTTGTCTTCCACTCTTTCATTTAGCATCGGAAGGAAGAACATGAAACTTTAATGTTGGTAAAACATTTCCTTGCAACAACTCACAGCAATGTTAATTGTTCCGCTGCTTTCTGTAACGCCAGCGCTCGATGGCTGAGCGAATTTTTTTCTTTGAGAGTCATTTCTGCATACGTCTTTTGATGCCCGCGCGGAACAAATAATGGATCGTATCCGAATCCTCCCTCGCCTCGCTGTGATTCAAGAATATCTCCTTCTACTCTGCCTTCAAAAACTTCTTCTAAATTTTTACCGACAATTGCAACAACAGTACGAAACCGTGCATTACGGCGACGCGCCGGCACGCCATTCAGTTCGTGCAACAACTTTGCGCAATTATCTTGATATGTTGCTTGTTCGCCCGCGAACCGTGCAGAATACACTCCCGGTTTTAATGCAAGATAGTACACTTCCAACCCCGTATCATCTGCGAGCGAAAGCATTCCTGTTGTGTGGAATGCTTCGCGTGCTTTCTTCAGCGCATTCCCTTCTAATGTCGGTTGATCTTCAATTGTTTTTGGCACGTTGGAAATATCATTCGCGCTCACAACATCAAATCCTGAAAGCAATGCTTTCATTTCTTCTATCTTATGTTTGTTGTTTGTGGCAAGATAAATTTTTTTCATATTTTCTTTTTTCGTAGTTACTCAGCGTTATTGTTTATTCAAAAAAATCCCTCCGCCAAAAAGCCGGCGGACTTACAGCCTAACCCCATTTTCAAGGGGGATTTCCTCGCTCTTATTCCCCCTTGTCCCGAAGGGATGCCTTCGGCAAAAAGGAGGTGTTCCGATTTGCTTTTTAATCGGGACGGGGGATTCGTTTTTTTTTGGAAATACTGAAATTATGCCGAAGGAGTTCTTCGGACCTTCGGGACAAATACTACGCTGAGCAGTTACCTTTTTTCATCCGACAAGTTCTTGTATCGCCTGCGTAATATTTTCAACACCAACGACAACAATAATTTCTTTTGTCGATTTAAAGTGTTTCATATTATTTTTGGGAATAATAATTTTCTTAAATCCAAGTTTCGCTGCTTCCTGCACGCGACGCTCGCAATGCGCAATGGTGCGAATTTCTCCGCCCAATCCGATTTCTCCGATGGCAACCGCCTGCGAATCAACCGGCACATCGCGCAACGAAGAAACGATGGATGTAGCAATACCCAAATCCGCAGCCGGTTCTTCAATGCGAATACCGCCGGCAATGTTTACGAACACATCGTGCACGCCAACATTTACACCAACACGTTTTTCCAGCACGGCAAGCAGCATCGAAAGCCGGCGTAAATCAAATCCCGTAGCAGTGCGTTGCGGCATTCCGTAATTTGATGTTGTTACCAGCGCTTGCACTTCAATTAAAATTGGCCGTGTCCCTTCCATCGTTGCAACAATTGTCGCGCCCGATGTTCCATAACTTCGTTCCGAGAGAAAAACTTCCGACGGATTTTTTACTTCGCGCAAACCGGTATCGTGCATTTCAAAAATGCCGATTTCGTTTGTTGAACCAAATCGGTTTTTGATGCCGCGCAAAATTCTGTACGAGTAATGCCGCTCGCCTTCAAACTGCAAGACAACATCCACCATGTGTTCGATAACGCGCGGACCTGCAAGTGTTCCTTCTTTTGTAACATGCCCGATGAGAATGATCGGAACATGTTTTGTTTTGGCGAGTCGTGTTAATCGCGCAGTGGATTCGCGCACTTGCCCGACGCTGCCGGGTGCGCTTTCAAGATTGGGATGAAACAGTGTTTGAATGGAATCAATGATGACTAAATCCGGATTGCCTTGTTCGATGACTTCAATAATTTGTTCGAGATTTGTTTCGGCGAGAAGCTGTACAGAATCGGATTTTACTTCGAGACGTTCGGCGCGGAGTTTCACTTGCTTCGGCGATTCTTCGCCGGTTACATACAACACTGTTTTGTCTTTCAGCATCAACGCTACTTGCATCATCATTGTTGATTTACCGATGCCGGGATCGCCGCCAAGAAGAATAACCGATCCTCCGACAATGCCGCCGCCCAACACACGATCAAATTCCGCAATGCCTGTGCGAAAGCGGACATCTTCATCACCATCAACATCACTTAATTTTATTGTTTGAAGCGTTGAAGCGCGGTGCGAGGATTTGTGTGCGTGTTTTGTCTGCGTCGTAACTTCTTCGACAAACGTGTTCCATTCGGTGCAGTTCGGACATTTCCCTGTCCAACGCGGCGACACATACCCGCATGATTGGCAGACATATTTTGAGGTTTGTTTTGACATACTTATTTTTTTGAATACACCGTTGAAAACCACGTCTTAAAAAGCGGATCGAGAAAATCAATTCTGTGTTCCGTAATATCAATAATTTCTTTATTTACTAACGATTCTTTGATGCGATTAACATTTCCTGACGATCCCATATTATACTGACGTAAATTTTTTATCGAGCTGAATTGTTCTACCCCGCTGCATAACGCTTTTAAAAAATTTATCTGCGGATTGGTCAAATTATCGACTTCTCGTTGGAATAAAATTGCGTGCTGTATCAATAACGTATCCAAGGCTTCTTGCAATTCTTTCGGTGTGCATGTTTTTATTGTTTGCACCCACGCAGTATGCGCCAACTGTTGAACAAAATACGGATGATTTTCCATTTGCCGGGCAATGCGTCGAGCAATATCTTCTGTAATTGTTTTTTTCGTTTTTTTAAATTGTTTTACAATGAATGGTGCCCAGTACTCTTCAGATATTTTTTCTAAGAATAACACATCTCCGAATTTGTAAAACGGCATGGATTTGCTTTCAAATAACTCCGTCATCAAATGACGTTTACTTCCGTACAAACAGTATGCTGCCAGTTTGTGATGCTGCCATTGTGCGCGTAGTTTTTTTTGGAATGCAATTGGATTTTCAAAGAAACTGATATTTTGAAATTCATCAATACAAACAATGATCTGAATTTTTTTTTGCTTACTGATCATTTCCGGTAAATTCAGAATTTCTTCCGGCTTCCGCTTCACGTCTTCCCAATCGAAACTGACCGAAAAATCTTGTTGAGGATCAATTCCAAAACTGAATTTCGGCGCTATCCGTTTCAACAACCGTTTAGCAGACTCCATTTGGTCTTCCCAACGAGATGAGGATGTTCGGAGGATTTGTTGTACAAAATAGTCGTAAAACTCTTGTTCCGAACGTACATTGAATAAATCGAGGTAACAAAAACGAATATTCTTTCTCTTACGTTCAAGAGAAGACCCTATTTTTGCAACCAATGATGATTTTCCCCAGCGACGCGGCGAAATTAAAACGGTATTCAAATGAGAAGTGAAATTACGCGAAAGACGACGCTGTTCGGTTTCACGATCGGTAAAGGTTTCACCGGAAACAATTTTACCATACATAAACGGACTTTTCATCTCTTCCTCATTTTTCTTACACAAATGTAACTTACAAAGTTGTAAGTTGCAAGTATGTAAGTTATTGCACCATCACTGTTGAATTTTTTCCGATACCATGATTACTACCGCGAAGGATCATTCGGTGCAGTTCGGACATTTCCCTGTCCAACGCGGCGACACATACCCGCATGATTGGCACACGTATGTTGAAATAGTTTTTGACATTGTTAAAATAATTTTATTAGTTCACTGAAATTTTTCGCTTTATACTTCTCGTATTCTTCTTGCTTCACATATAGATAATTGAATTTCACTTTATCGCTTTTTTTGTTTACATCTTCACACCATTGTTTTAGTCTTTCAATCTTTAATGGATCGTCTAAATCTTCTCTACCTTTGGTTTCTACAATCCATATTTCTTTTTCATTTTTCTTTATGATAAAATCGGGATAATAGTTTGAGATGTCACCTTCTTTGTTCCGATAATCTAATCTGAAACTGACAGCAAAATAATTCTTTACATACGAAATGATATCATCACAGTTTTCCAAGAAACTTGCAAACTCCAACTCAAAGCCACTGTCACCAATAATTTTATTAAAGATACTTTTTTTCGGCACAATGTAGCTCTGTTCTTTTACAACAAACGGACGAGACTTGCTGATTTTGATATAATCCCGAATCTCCGATTCACCTTTATCTAATACCGTTAGATCGTTAATCTTTTTCTTAAATGTTTCTTGAATCGTTTTATTGACATCAAGTTCGGAAAGATTTCTCAGTGTGTTGAGGTCTTCAAGATTGATCGGTGTATCAAATAAATAATTCGTTACAAACTCTTTTACTTTGCCGTACAGAATATCATACCCGCTTACCAAGCGTAAATCTTTCATTATTGATTGAGCAAAATATCCGATGACACTTTGATAATTTGCTACGACATCAGTATCAAGAATTGTTGTATGTGTTATTTCGTTGGTTGTAATATCTTTGAAAACGATTTCTCGTTTTTCCTCTTCTGAAAACTGACGCAACGAAAATACCTGATTCCCAAATTTCGATACATCCAACTGCGACAGATTCTTATATTCTCGGTACACTCTTGGAGACAATACCGGTATTTCAATATCTAACGCAGAAACATCTTTCTTTTTATTCTCAGTATCTATTTCTACAATGATCGGGGCTTTGGGTTTTGTTCCTTCTCCCATTGCGCGTCGTTCAAGTTCTACACCTTCACTCTTTATGGATTCGACAAAATCCATGAACGCATCCGTGCCAACCACGCTGACTAATTCCGTAACAGAATTGTCACGGTACATTCTGCGTAACCCGCGTCCCAGTGTTTGTTCTGGTAAGATATTACTTTTCGAACTGTATGCTCGCAATCCGACAATCGTGGTAACATTGCGAACATCCCAACCTTCCTTTAACATTAATACAGAGACAATCGCTTTGTAGGGATTATCAAATCGGTCTACATGGTTCGCTGCTTCTCTCAGTTTTTCCAACTCTCCTTTACTTTTGCCTGAAACACTTTCAGATATTTCACCATTATTTTTTGTGTGAATAACAAGGACAGCATCTTTTAATTCAGGATATGTTTTTTCAAGATACTCGGCAACCTCATCACAGTTTTTTGTATCATCAGTCATGATAAAGAGAACAGATTTTTTCCCGACTTTGATATGTACATCGTACACTTTTTTCCATTCGAGGTAACCAAGATGGATGTAGTCCTCATACTTCTCTGTAAATTTTGAACTTTTCTTTTCGTGCAGTTTTGTTCGACTTGCCTGATCCGGTAATACAGGATGCTTAACAACATCTTGGTGTATCGCTTCTACTAATGGATAATCGCAGATTGTCTGAACGAAAATTGCGCCGTTGTTGTGTTTGGGTGTCGCTGTTACATCAATTTGAATTGCAAGTCCGCTTCCCTTCAACTTCAAACGATTGTGAATGTCTTCAATGGATTTAAACCATGCGAGTTTTTCATCGTGAACATGATGAGCTTCGTCATTCAGGATTGCAAGTTCGTCAATGTCGCGCACAATATCACCGAGATCAATTTTAGAATCGGTTGTTGCGCCAACTGATTTACTTCCTAAAAAATAATCAGTCATATCATCATCGCTTGCCGTTGCTTCTGTGTTATTGTTGTCATACACGCGATGAATGTTGGTTAAAAAAATATTTCCTGTTTTACGAATAACACCAATTTCATCCTGAATATGAAGTGTCAATTGAAAATCATCTTGCCAGTTTCTTTCTTCGTATCCATTTTCGGGAAGAATCGGATCATCAAAGAATATTTTTAATCCGTCAAAGTCTGTTCTGATACGATCAAGGACAATAATATTCGGAGTGATAAGGAGAAAATTGCGGGCAAGAGTGGAATCTTCTTCATACAGTTTGTGAAAATAACTCCACGCCAACACCAAACTCAATACTTTTGTTTTGCCGCTGCCTGTTGCCATTTTAACAACAAAGCGCCGCCACGATTCGGCAAACATTCCTGCGGACACTGCACCTGAACTATCAAATCGCAAGAGATCGTATTTATCTTTTACTTCTACGATTTCGTGTAGATAAATAATTGTTTCTATCGCTTCGCGCTGTGCAAAGTAATATTGAAAATCAAAGATCGTTCCATCGGGCAATTGAGTTGGATGTTCTTTCAGAAACCACCAGCGCAACAATGCAAGACTCGTTCCACTCGCTCCACTGTAACCCGTTTCTCTCCATTCCTTTACTTTTTTTCTGAGCGTTGTTACAAGCGGAGGAAGGAGTTTTTCGTAGCCGTGTTCGCGTAATGCTTCATCGGCAGGAAACCAGCGAAGATCAGGTTCAAGTATTGCGTATGGTGATTTAGGAAGATTCGGATGAAGTGCCATTATTATTTTTGATCGTAAATCGTTGAAACGATTTATATATCATTCATTACACATATTACCCATCGCTAAAGCGATGGGCTTCATTTTGGATAATAATTGGTCTCGTATTAAGCCCACGAATTTATTCGTGGGTCGTCGTTACGTTGCATCTGTCTGCAAAACCGATTCATCGGTTTACCTTACATACTATAAATATATTTCTAGAAGCCATCTCAAAAATCGAAATTTGTTATTGCGAGGCGTTTTTTGCCGAAGCAATCTTTCATAATGATCGAAAAACGAGATCGCCACGTCGCTTCGCTCCTCGCGATGACTTTACGAGGGGGTTTTTGAGATGGCTTCTACTAACTTTATCGCAATTTTACAAAATTCTACGCATCGGTTTCCCGAAGAAACGGCAATCCATGTTTCTTCATGAACTCTTCGTATTCTTCAGCAAATGTTTTTGTTTTATGATGTTTTTTTTGATTCTGAATATACCGGTAAACTTTCTCAACATTCGACTCACTGACCGAAAACGCACCATACCCCGTTTGCCATGCAAATTTTATCTTCGTAAGATTTTCTTGATTGACCCAATGTGATGATTCTCCTTTTACATTCTTAAGAATATCTTTTACAGCAAAATTTGGGTTAAGTAGAAACAGTATATGAAGATGATCCGGCATTCCATTGATCGCACGGACAGTACATTCAAAATCCTTTTCAAGATGATCTTGGACGTGACGATACACTTTGCTTTCAAGATTCTGATGAATCATCGGTTCAATATTTTTTGTCCCGAAAACCGCGTGAATCCATATTTTTGTTAATGAATGTGACATAAAGTTTCTAAAACCGTTAAAACGGTTTCTCTTTGTTTTTTCTGCTCCATATTCCCACGACTGAAGTCGTGGGCTAACTATATATTGATTTTTCTGCGTTACCAGTATCAATTTGTAAGAAGGTTCGTGATCAAAGCGATCATTTGTTCTTTTTCTTTCGGATTGCTTTCAGCAATGAGCAGTGCAAGTGCAGTCAAAGCGGTATCGCTGATTTTTATCGTGCCGTCTTTTTTCAACAATGCTTTGTTCTTCCTCAAGAATTCCAGAAAGAGAAACGCACCGCTTCGTTTATTGCCGTCGGAGAACGGATGATCTTTTATTGTGAAATAAAAAATGTGCGCCGCTTTCTCTTCAATGCTTGGATACAACTCCTGACCGCCGAACGTTTGATCTACCGCGCCAAGTATTTGTTCGATACCATGACTTCGTTCTACGGCAAACAGATCGCTTGCTTCTCCTTTGCGGATCAATTCTTTTTTCAGTTCAGCAAGTTTTTCTCGAACCTCTTCTGTTGACAATGAAACAGATTTTTTTGATGTAACACGCTTTTCTAACTTTCCGGAGTCATACGCTTCTAACGTTGTCCACGTATCGGCATACTGCTTAATGATTGTTAACAGCCCCTGCGCTTCATCGGACGAAAGCATTTTATCACGAACGCTGGTAACAAGGTTAATGGTTTTTTGCAACTCTGCGATACTTGCAGTCGTTCTTGCAAGCGCCTTTTTGTTAACCGTATATCCTTTTACAAGATATTCCCGCAGTACACCTGTTGCCCATATTCTAAACCGTGTGGCTCTTTGTGAATTTACCCTATAACCAACTGATATAATTGCATCTAAGTTATAAAACTGCGTTTTGTAAGTCTTACCATCTTTTGCAGTATGTTCCAAAATGGAACTAACTGCTTTTTCGTCTAATTCTTTTGAAGTGAAGATATTTTTCAGATGTTTTGTAATAGCCGGTCTCTGTGTTCCAAATACTTCAGCAATCTGTTTTTGGGTTAGCCAAACGGTTTCATCTTCAAGACGGACATCAATTGCAGTCTGTCCCCTCTCTGTTTTATAAATGACTAATTCACCTTTATTTCCAACTTGATTTTTCATTCAAAACTCAAAGTGTGTTCAACTGTTGTTTCTTTTTTTCTTTGTTGTTTTCCTAATTCGGTTCAATGCAACGCTTACAGTATTAGCAGTCGTACCGAGCAATTCCGAAATTTCTTTGGGTTCAAGTACAAGGGTATCTAATTTATCTATTTGATCAGTTTGAGAAAAACCAGCCAAAACATTTTGGGCCATAAGTTTTTTGATTGTTTTTAACTCATTTAGAATTTTCTTTTGAAGAGATTCATCCATTATTATCCCCCTTCTTTTTGTTCTTTCTAGTGGGTACCATTTGACTAACCCTTCCCGTGGAAACACCCAATGCTTTTGCGATGGGCTCGACCTTGACATCTTGCTGTTGCAACAAAAGAATTAGAAGTTTCTTTATTCCTCCCAATTCATTTGCAATTTGCTCTAATTGTTTATCGTTCATTTTACAAATCTCCTTAAATTAATATTTTAAATAATTCAATTATTGTATCCAGATTAAGGTCGTCTATTTCTGTTGCATTTTCAACAATATGGTATAAGGAGTGTGTTTTATCATTTGCATCACTCTTAAATGGTTTTAGTTTTTGGTGCAATCGTTCTATGGCTTTCTTATGATCATCACTAAAATCGTTCCTGTGAGTGTGCAGGTTTTCAAGAACAATACTAAAATCTTGATTTCTTTTTAAATTGAGATCAAAGTATAACTCTTTATTTTGAAGCGTGTTTTCAGAATATTTTTTCTTTAGAATAGCAATTATTAGATTTTCAAAAACTTTTCGCGTTAAAATAAATACACAAGTGTAACATTTACGAGAATAAGAACGATTGATTTCAGCAATATGTTTCTTTAAGAAAATATCTTTTGTATCAAATTGTATTATCTCTTTTATCTTTTCCTTCGAGTTTGTCTTCTTTTTTACTTTTACTACTTTAATATTTTCATATTTGATATTTGATGGAATCGTCAATTTATCTTCTTTACCAATGAGACGAAGGATAGATAAATATTTCTTCTTTGCATAAACCTGAGCAACAGCATTCAAGGTTGCATCGGGGAATTCCCTTTTTAATCGAGATATTTCACTTTGAATCGTCACTTTAGCAGTGCCTAAATTAGAAGATAAAAATTGAACAACGGCGGGATTAAGTTTTGCCTTATTTGACATTGTTAGATGCGCTTTCTTATATATATTCTTGTCATACTCCCACCTCTATAACTCTCATCGTATCATTCCCAAATATATCAACAACCTTCACAGCAATTTTATACCGACCTTTTTTCGGATACTCATGGTACACACTTGTCATTTCCAACGAACGGTCTTTCTTCGTGCGAAAACTCTGCCATTCATTTTCAAAGATGTAATCGCCTGTCCATTTTTCAACATATTCAATAACACCGGCTGTTTCGTCAAACGGTATCTGTTCTCCGGCACTAACATTGGTTCCCACGGATGAATCCGTGGGCTGTTTTCGTTCGCGGATAATTTCTTTCTTGCTTTCATAATCAAAATCGACCGCCCAATAATCTATCCAGTCTGTCCATTTTTTTGTCAATGTTTCTCGTTTAACAATGCCATTTTTATCTTTGCTCACTTTTATTATCTGCCCGTTCTCTACAACTATTTTGCTTCCGCCGTTCTTTACTGTTTCTTCGGCGTGTGCAATTGTATCCTGATTATAATAGACGGAGAAGTCGGTTAATTGAACTGCAACGAAGGTTGTTGTAGATTTTGCTTTTCCTTTTCCCACGGATGAATCCGTGGGCTTTTCTTTATACAACGGCTTTATTTCAATATAACTAACATCGTGAAAGACTACCTGATTTTTTTCTACGGCGCGTTTGTCGAACACTTCGCGTGGAATATATTTCAGCGAAAGATCTATTCCTTTATTCTTTGCTTCATCCTGCGCGTTGGGGCTTAATCCCATCTCAAACTCAAATGCGAGAATATCAATTTTGGTGATATATTTCTGACGACATTCGTTGACAACTTCTTCCACAAACAGACGTGTTACCGGAAGATTGATTGGACCAACTGTTACCATTCGATTATTCTTTTTTCCGTGAAATGTATTAAACCCTTCAACGTGATCGGCTCGGTACGCACGTAAGATTAGTTCGAGAAATTCTTTTTCGCGCTGCGCAATTTGTTTTTGTTTTTCTTCGTCTCTAAGATTAGCATTAACGCCGATGTAATGTTGGCGTTCGTATTTACCAAGGTTTAATATTTCAAATGCGCGGTATGATTTGTCTGAATTCTTTAATTCTCTCTGCACACCAACCATACGCTTGCGGGTTGTGTGTATGGCAAATTTACCAATGTCAGAACCGATCCATTTGCGATTTAATTTTTCTGCAACAGCAAGTGTTGTACCTGAACCACCAAAAAAATCTGCAATCAAATCGCCTTCATCAGATGAAGATTTAATTATACGTTCTAACAGTGCTTCAGGTTTTTGTGTCGGATATGTAGTTCTGACTTTGGCCATAGGATTTTCTAAAAAAATATCTTCCCAAATAGATTCAATTATTCTTCCTTTGGTTTCAGATAGATAGAATTTATATCTCCAACCCGCACCTTTACTTTTTGGTGATATTAATTCACCATCCCTTTTTAACCTTTCAAAAGTTTCATCAGAATACGTTTTTAAAGCGTTACTTTGCCATGGTCCTTTAGGATCATTATCTGGATTCTTGAATCTTAAAAGATACTCTGGATCATATGGTCTAAATTGTTTGTTGAAAATATAATTTGTGCTTTTTGAATACCAAAAAATATTATTGTGGTTATAAGAAAATTTATTGGCAATTACTTTACTACTTCCAGCAAAAGTAGTGCTCTTCCATATTATTTCATTAACAAACGAATTTGAGCCAAATATTTCATCCAATACTAATTTAATATAACTGCTTACCCTATAATCACAATGGACATAAATACTTCCATCATCTGCAAGCAAATCACGCATAAGAGAAAGCCGTTCATAAATCATCGAAATAAAACTATCAGCGCCTTTGCCCCACGTATCGCGGTAAGCAAGTTCTTCCAACACACTTGGCTCTTTAGTAAATTGTTCGCTTGTCCCTTTTTCGGGATCGCCAATTTCTATATTCATCGAAAAATCTGCGCCAACATCAAACGGAGGGTCGATGTAAATAAGTTTTATGCCGCCTTGGTCTTCAATTTCTTTTCGCAGCGGTCCGTTCTTTAAACTGCTCAGTATCAGTTTGTTGTCGCCCCAAATTAGTTTGTTCGTCCACCCTTTTAATTGTCTTCCGCGATTATCAAGAGAAAACAGTTCTGTCTGTGTTTTCGATTCAGTCTCTAAGCGTGGTTCGTCAATCTGTTCAACAATCTGGAACGGAAGAACAACATTCGTTACTTCATTTGTTTTGCCGTTCCAGACAAGTTCTACTTCGCGCTTTTCTCCAAACAAAAGAAATCGGTAATGTTCAGGAAGTGGTTTGCCTGATTCAAGGTAACGGTTAATATCGCGTATTTCGTTGCCGGTAAGTTTCATTTTAATAAAATCTTTAATGCGTTTAACATTATGTCCGCAAGATTATCAAAGTTCTTCTTTATTTCGGTAATCTTTATATTGTCCTCGGTAGAGGATTTCACTATCTCAATCAGTTTCGAGAGTTTTTCTTTATCTGCGGGTTCGGGGGCAATTGCATTGATAGCATCCTCGCTCAAGGTTGAAAAACCCAAAATCTTTCCCTTATGTTTCTCATCGGTGCGGTTCGCGCTCTCTTTTGCTTTTTCGTCATAAATACTCATCTATATTCTTCCTTCAATATGGTTTTTGTTTCATTAATGAAAGATTCTACCTCGCTAACTTCACCTTTAAAGAAAACCATCTTATCAATTACCTTTCCTATTTTATCTAAAGGCAATAAAGATTGAGGAACAATATTAATCGATTCCATAATCCTCCTCCTGGTTTCGTCTACATCGACAGCAGCCTGTAGATGAGCTGTTAATGTCTGATTCACAATAAGCATGTTGCTATAGTGCTGTTCAATACGTTCTCTCAGCATATTATCTATTTTGTGAATTGCTTCTATCATTGTTGTACGTCTGTTCGAGATTCTATTAGCCGCAGCCTCTGAAAATTCTTTTAGATGATACAGTTTTTGTTTGTCACTATTAAGATATTTCAATGTATCAAGAATATGAGTATTATTAACGAAATCATACATAAAGTCAGGTGTCCATGAGCTATCAATATATTCATTGGCTCGCTGTTTACGTTCCGCAATAAAAAGATCAAGCATACCTAAATGCGATTTCTCGGCAGAACGAATCATTTTTGTGAGTTCTATGCTTAAATCTACCGATTCTTTTGGAACTGTGGCACAACCACAACAATAGAGTATAATTACGGTGACAATGGAATAATTTAATATTTTATTTTTCATTTCATTAAGAATAATATTATTGTATCGGAGAAATATTCTCCGCATCTAACCTTCGTTTAATGACCTCATCGGAGACAAAGAATTTCTTTGCCAGTTTTGGAGAGATGAGCTCTTTAATCGCAGGATCTTCTAAATCAGGCACAATTGTTTTTGCTTTTTCAATAAGCGGACGAATCACTTTCAATTCTTCAATAAGTAAAGAGCGCGGCACAAGCAATCGCCCCGCAAATTCTCTTGCTTGGTATTCTACCCTTCCCCAAAATCCATCTGGAATAGTTAATTGAATTTCTTTCCACTCTTCGAACGAAGTTGGTCGGAGTTTAGAAACAATATCTCGATGGAGGGTATAATGTCCGATTTCGTGAGCAATAGAAAACCGTGTACGAACTTCCGATGTTTGCGGATCATAAACAATTTCTTTTAAATCGCCGGAAAGAAACGCTTCGGTATGTGCTCGGTAGCGAAGATCAGAAACAGGAATGATAAGTAGTTTAAGATTTCGTTCTACGATCAATTCAATATCAACTGGGAGTTTATTCCCCCAATGTTGTTCACGAAATTCATCTGCACGTTTACGAATTTCATCATCCGTTAAATAAGGAACAGCAATCTTAGAAAAATCAAGTGGCATAATTATCTTCGCTTCAAAAGAGAAATTAAATTATTTAATTCTTCTTCGCTTGGCTTTTCTCCGCGAACAGTTCTAAAAAACACCGGTAATGCAGAAATAACATCCTTATCTTCGTACACATCATCCGGTATACGTTGCTGCGAAATTGAAGCAAGATCAAAAAAAGTTGTCCAATCAGCAGAGTTCTTTTTAAGTCTCAGAAGTTTTGCAATTCTTTCTAAAGACTCCCTGGTTCCAGAAGCCGAAAGCACATCGCGTTCAACTTTGCTCCAATTGCTCGGATCAAGTTCTGCTTGCCTGCAAAATTCACGAAGACTTAATTCTGCCATTAAACGCTTTTCTTTTACAAATTCTCCAAATGTCATATATTCTCCTTCGTTGTGTGGTATGTAAAATACCACACAGCTTGTATTTTGTCAAGAAGAAAGATAAAAAATTGGTAACTACTCAGCGTGGCAAATTAAAAATTCGTTTTTACTTCAAATCACCCCCTCTTTGCTTCTCCCCATTTCAGGGGGAGAAAATTCCCTCCCCTAAAAGGGGAGGGATAAAGGGTGGGGTTGTTTTCGCTGAGCAATTACAAAAAATTAAAGGATGTGTAGTTCCGGAAAGTCTTCTTATTCGCAATTTATCCAAATCTATAATTAGATCGGTAAGAGTATCACCAAATGATGGTGCTACTAAGCGAAGGTCAAAATGAGAAAAACGAGGATTCATAATTACAAAGTGGATTACTTATGGGCGGTTCCAAAAATTAAGTTTTTTTCGCCACGAAGAAAACAAATAATAATAAACATTTTGCGGCTTCGCGTCTTTTGCCAACGGCATCCCTTTGGGAGCGGTAAAGTCTTTTTTGAATTTATAGAACCACCCTTATTACTTATTTACTTATTATTTAACAAATGTAATATTTACAATTTACATTTTGCTCTAAAATATGCCGTTTTCAATTCATAAACAACTGTTTCATTTTTTAAACAATTAACAATCTATCACTTTGTCATTTTTCATAATTGAGTTCACTCTAAAAAGGTTCTCTTAAGTGATGTCAGTGCGATCCGCCGCAGAAGCAATCTCTTGAATTTAAGCTGGTTCCAAAAGATTGCTTCGTCTCCGCCTGCGGCGGATCCTCGCAATGACGGTAAACGCCTTTTTAGAGCAGACTCATAATTGATTTAGAATATAATGAGAAGATCGGTTTGCTCTTCGAGGATAAGTGGTGTTTTTTCAAATTTCAAAAATCCCCGTATAAAGTAACGCCCACCGAATTTCGCTTGCATTGCAGAGGCGCGGCGGGCTTGCTGGATTTAATATGCCAAGTAGGTTCGGGATTGTCAACTTGTTTCCCTGATTTTTTGGCTATTGAATGTCGCGTATTTCGTTGTCGGTAAGTTTCATATTTTATTTAGGGCAGTTCTAAAAATTCATTGTTTCACCGCCAAGGCGCAAAGAAAACAATTATTAAAGGGCATCTCTAAAAACCTTCAAGGTTTATCTTGACCAAATTTTGTGATGTTAAAATTTTATGTACATCGCTAAAATAAAAACCTTGAAGGTTTCGTAACTAGTTTTTAGAGATACCCTAAAGCATAATAAAATCAATACTTTGCGACTTCGCGTCTTTGCGAGAAATTTTTTTTTCAATTTATAGAACCGCCCTTTAATCGTTCCTTAAAAAAGTGGTAAACCTCCAAAGGAGCACTTCGTGCCTTCGAGTATTATCTGATAAAATCGTTGAAACTGAAAAAACTTTTCATACTGATTAAACAAAACCCTCGAAGGGTTGGGTAGCTCAAGAACTTTTTAAGGTTCAACTATTTATTCAAGATGTTTGACATCTGCTACTGCATAGATTACTTCACCAACCACAAACTCAATTCAGGCACGTAAGTAATGATGAGGAGCGCAATAAATAGCACCAGAATAAATGGCAGTGTCGCAACGGTTACTTCGCCAATTGTTTTCTTAAAACGGAAGCTTGACATGAAAAGATTCATTCCAATCGGCGGCATGAGATATGCAATTTCTAAATTGGCGAGAAAAATAATGCCGAGGTGAATCGGATCAATACCATATTGTTTCGCAATCGGGACGATGAGCGGCACCACAACGATTGCCGAAAATATTTCCATCATCATGCCGATGATCAGGAGAAACACATTGAGCAGCATTAAGAAAATAATTTTGCTTTCCACGTATTGGCGAATCAATTCAAATAATTTTTGCGGAATTTGCTGATCGATGAGGAAGCTCGTCAAACCCATCGCAGTCGCAAGAATCATTAAGATTGCGCCGACAAGCACCATACTTTCTTTCATCACACGCGGAACATCGGTTGTGAATTTTAAATCTTTGTAGATGAAGACTTCCACAATGAACACATAAAATGCAGTAACCGCCGCCGCTTCCGTCGCAGTAAAGTATCCTCCGTAAATTCCGCCGATGATGAAAGGCGGAAGCGGAATTTCCCATGCAACATTTTTTAAGGCGTTCCATATTTTTTTTGCATCGAACGGATGACGTTCGATGTGCAGAACAGCGCCTTGACGAATGCTGTACACTGCAAGAACAAACACGAGTAAAAATCCGGGAACGATGCCTGCACGAAATAAATTATCAATTGATACTTCGGCGAACGTTCCATATAAAATAATGGGAAGACTTGGCGGAAATAATAATCCGAGACTGCCTGATGTGGTAACAAGACCGAGCGCAAATTTTTCGGAATATTTTTCTGCAATCAAAATTGGAAAGACTAATCCGCCGAGTGCAACAATGGTAATACCCGAACCGCCGGTGAACGCCGTAAAAATCGCACAGCTCATTAGTACAACAATGGCAAGTCCACCCGGCATCCAGCCGATAAGCGCATGTGCAAGCGCAACGATGCGCTGCGGCGCTTTACTTTCAGCAAGAAAATATCCTGCAACTGTGAAGAGCGGAATTGCCAGCAACACCGGCTGACTGGCAAGGCGATACAATTCAACAATCACAGCAGCAGTGTCAATATCCTGCGAAAAAAAACCAAGCATTGAGATGGTGCCGATAATTGAAAAAAGCGGCGCGCCAATCAATACTAAAATAACGAGAACAAGAACAATGAAAAGTATCGGCATTACACATGCTCCTTCATTGTCCATTTGCTATGCAATGTTTCAACAAGAGCATGAAGCGCGGCAACAACAAACCGGAACGAGATCATTGCATATCCAACCGGAAGAATGGTAATAAAATACCACGTCGGAAAATTGAGAATCAGTATGGAAGCAGACTCCCGCTCCATAGTGATAAAGACGAGCGAGGCACGAAATAAAAAGTAGCACACGATGGAAGCAAAAATATTTGTAATGATGAAAAATATTTTTCGCGTGCGTGCGTTTACCATTTTAGCGAGGAATTCAATTTTTAGATGACGTCCTTCGCCGGTTGCAATTGTTGCACCGAAGAAGCCAACCCAGAGAACCAAATGACGGAGAAACACATCGCCCCATTCAATACTGCTGTTGAAAAAATTTCGCAGCACTACTTGCCCAAACGCCATCACAATCATCACGCCCAGAAAAAAAATAAGCAGCCAGCCGATAAATTTTTCAATCCACGTATCAATCGTCCAGAGAATATTCATTTACTTTCCGCCTTTCGCGCGAAACTCCAAGAGTGATTGTTCAACACGATTCAATAAATCTTCGGAATATAATTTTCCGACCAATCCTCTTCTCGCTTTAGTGCCGATTTCGTTATATGATTTCACTTCGTTTGCATCAGGTGTAATAAAAGTCATTTTATTTTTCTTCAATGTCTCAAGCGATTTCACATTATCTTTTCGGCTTTGTTCTGTTAGCTTGCGCATAAATATTTTTCCGTTCTTCAACAAAATTTGTTGAAGGTCGGCAGGCATCTTATCGAATTCTCTTTTCACAA
>CAYHZL010000025.1:0-27587 GCA_964361075.1 uncultured Chitinophagaceae bacterium | reverse complement strand
GTGGTTAAAGATTATTTTTTATTACAAAAATCTGCGTCTATATTGCGCTGAGGAGCGCGTTCAGTACGCCTTCGGCGAATTTTTTTCAAATAGAGTAACTCGAAATTTTCAATTTTTAACCTCTTGATTTATTTGAGGTTACAACGAGTTACTTAGGAGTTACGAAATGAGATTTGTAGCGTTCCGATATTTTTTTTGAATCAACAAGAATAAAAAAATCTGTGGTGTTAAAATCGGCATCGAATGCCGGCTCTCCGCAAATCTGCGCACCAAGACGCAAGTACCCTTTCATCAGTGGCGGTAAATTTCTGAATGTTGCTTCATCATCAATATCAATTTCTGTTTGCTCGGGCAATTGCATTCTACATTTTTCAACAGGATGCACAGTAAACGCATCAGATGCAGCGTGATGTTTCTTACAATAATAATACGCCGCAGCAATTTCATTTATATTGCATGTATGTAGACTTGCACAGCCGAAAAGGTATTTCACATTATGCATTTCGGAATACTGTGTAATTGCGCGCCACAATAGATTAATGACGGCAAGGGAACGAAAGTCTTTTTCAACACACGACCGACCTAATTCCAATATTTCTTCTTGTACAGATGTAAAACATGAAAGATTAAATTCATTTTCAGAATAAAATCCGAACCCGCGTTCAGCTTTCGACTTCAACAATAAACGATATGTGCCAATAATGTTTTGTGTTGCCCTTTCTTTCACAATCAGGTGATCGCAAAACGTATCGTACACATCAGAATCTAAACCTGTCTCATAGGACGAGCGTAGTCCTTCCTGCATTTCCAAATTAAAAACCCGAAAGCGCAAGCGTAATGCTTCTTCAATTTCGGAAATTGTTTCGGCAAGTTTTACTTCAAACAATTCTGTTTGAATAGTAATGTTGTTTGCAATGAATGTCTCTGACTGCATGGTTCTCCTTTTTTGTTTTCAATATAGCGCGACCACATTGCCACAACATTACAGAAGTGTTACAAAAAGATTAACGATGATCCTTTTTGCCAACAAAAAAATTTCTGTGGAATTTCTGCAATTTTTTGAGTTTCTTGGTGTAGCAAAGTAACTCAATTATTTATTTTTACAAGGAATTTGTCATGACTACGAAAAAAAAATCAACCGATATAAAAAAATTGCTTCAACAACTCCACTCCGTTGCCGGTAATTTGTGGTGGGCGTGGGATTATGACGCACAAGATCTCTTTCAAGAACTTTCCCCGCAATTGTGGAGACTTACATACCACAGTCCTTTCGCAATGCTTACCGAAATGTCTGAACAAGAATTATTGGCACGTTTGAACGAACCTTTATTGGCTGCCCGCGTGGAAGCGGTTTTCAAAAAATTTTCTCAGTACATGGATGAGAAAAAAACATGGGCTGCAACCGACGCAAAGTTTTTGAAACATCCTGTTGCATACTTCAGCGCGGAATTCGGTTTTCACGAAAGTGTGCGGACGTATTCCGGCGGTCTTGGTATTCTCGCCGGTGATCATACAAAATCCGCAAGCGATCTCGGTGTTCCATTTTTCGGTATCACGTTGTTCTATCGACAAGGATATTTTGAACAGCGCATTGCAATAGATGGCTGGCAAAATGAACAATACAACACCGCCGATACAAACAAACTGCCAATCGAATTGGTCGCAGATAAAAACGGCAACGCGTTAGTCTGTTCGGTGCAAATCGGATTCAGTGTTGTAAAATTTGTCGCTTGGAAAATGATGGTCGGCAGAAGTACCATGCTGATGCTCGATACAAACTTACCGGACAATGAAGAACGCTTCCGCGATATTACCGCGCATGTGTATGGCGGTGATTCCACAACCCGCATCTCGCAAGAAATTATTCTCGGCGTTGGCGGAGTACGACTTCTTCGTGCGTTGGATATTGAACCTTCTGTGTTTCACATGAACGAAGGACATTCCGCATTTCTTACGTTGGAATTGCTTCGCGAAGAAATTGAAAGAAAAGTTCCTTTAGAAAAAGCTATGCAGAATGTAAAGAAACAATGCGCGTTCACAACACACACTCCGGTACCGGCAGGACACGATAGATTTAACCGAGATTTATTTGAATATGCCTTCAGTGCAAAAAGCAAATTGCTTCACCTTACCATTGATGACATGATGGGATTAGGACGAGTGAACCTACATGATAAGAACGAAACATTTTGCATGACCGTGCTCGCACTTCGGATGTCGCGTTCTGCAAATGGCGTGAGCGAATTGCACGGACAAGTAAGCCGCGAAATGTGGCGTGAATTATATCCGAAACAAACTCTTGCAAAAGTTCCGATCGGACATATCACCAATGGCATTCATGTTGCAGGATGGATGAACAAAACAACAGAGCAGTTTTGGAAATTTCATCTCGGCAAAGATTGGGATCAACATTTTCTTGAACCGGCATTCTGGGCTAAAGCTGTCAACGCAATTTCTGATGAAGAATTGTGGGCGTTACGATATCAACTTCGCCGCTCACTCATAGAATTTGCGCGTCAGAAATTAGTGCAGCAACACATGCGGTACGGCAACGGCGTTGCAGCATACGAAACAATTTTAAATCCCGATGCTCTCACTATTGGCTTCGCGCGAAGATTTGCAACATATAAACGCGCGCCATTGTTGTTCGCGCATTTTGAAAAAACATTAGAGTTATTTAATAACCCATCGCGCCCGCTGCAGCTCGTCTTCGCAGGCAAAGCGCATCCGCGTGATGATGAAGGAAAAAAATTCATTCAACGTATCACTGAACTCACCAAACATCCGCAATTATTCGGCAAAGTAATTTTTGTGGAAAATTATGATATCCATGTCGCGCGCAATTTGGTTTCCGGCGCCGATGTGTGGCTGAATAATCCGCGCCGACCGTTGGAAGCAAGCGGTACAAGCGGACAAAAAGTTAGTATCCACGGCGGATTGAATTGCAGTATTATGGATGGCTGGTGGCGGGAAGCGTACGATGGAACGAACGGATGGGCAATCGGCGGCGATGAGCAGCCGGCATCTGCACAAGAACAGGATGAACGCGATTCAGTATTTCTGTATGAAGTGCTGAAGAACAAAATTATTCCTGAATTTTATGACAGAAATAAAAACAATATTCCTCCGCGTTGGATTAAACGTATGCGGCGTGCACTTACAACACTCGTTCCGCAATACAATACACATCGCATGGTTGCCGATTATGTGAAGAACTATTATAAGTAACTGATGTTTTCGTACAACAACAAACGCCCGAACTCATTTCTGAACTCGGGCGTAGTGGTTTTCTGCTCATGCCAAATGCATCCCTTCGGGATTGAATTTCCTTCACCAAAAAATTAACGAACTAACATTAATTTTTTTACTTGTGTGAAGTTTTCTTTCTTTTCTCCTCCAAGGTTGTATGCGCTCAACCGATAGACATACACTCCGCTTGCAAGATTGCCGGCATTAAATTCAACAGATTGGTATCCGGCATTAAGATCGGAATGTACCAACGTTGCCACTTCTCTTCCAACAAGATCGTACACTTTGAGCAATACAAAACTATGTTCAGGCAATCCAAACCTGATGATAGTCAGAGGATTAAATGGATTTGGATAATTCTGAGAAAGTGAATAGCTGTCCGGAATTTCGTTATTCAACATTGTAACCGAAGTAACAGTAGCTCGAACTTCAATTCCATTGCTTTCATTGCCGGAATAATCCACCGACACAACTCTATAAACATAAGTGGAATTATGTTTTATTGTTTTATCAGCATAGACAGTATCTAACGCATCATCAAGTTTTACGAACGCAGATGGAATGCCATTAACAACTTCCGCTCGGTACACTCGATAAAATTTGAAATCTGTATATTGGTTATGCGCTGGTTTCCAACTAACTGCCCAATACCCTACACCGGGATATGTAACCAGATTCCCTGGTGCAAGCGGCGGAAGATTGTCAATAGAGTAGCCGCTATCTGCTAGAGAAACTGAGAACACTTCGGGCAATACGGAATGAGCAGAAACTTTATATGTTGTTAGATACATTCCTTTTATTTTTGTAGAATCAAAAATAGATGGGGCTACTATACTGTATACTGTGTCATTGGTTACTTTCGATTCTGCAACATTGGACCACGCAGCATCTTTTCGCCAAATTCCAAATGAAGAAATTCCGCTCGATGCCGCCGGACGATTCACTTTCCATGTAACAAACACAAATTTTCCATTATCGTTTGGTACATCTTTAATAGAGAGAATTTGCGGTACCGGCAGCATTATTAATGGAGCGATGTACATTTTTGTTTTCATATCACTCATCGCATTGTACATAACTTTTATATCAACATTTCTTAGACTTCCATCTCTTGCAACATTACCTGTGGTATAGGTAACGATATATTGATTTTTAATTTTGGTCGAAATCTTTTGATAAATTTGCGCCAGGTCAGATGATGTTGGTGCCCGGAAGTATTCACCACCTGTTTGTTGTGCAATCCTCTTAATATCCGTTTCTGCGGTCGAGCCAACAGCTATGTTTAATCCAATTGTATACACTGGAATATTGTGGTTATTCGCATACCGGATTGTCGAGTCAATAGTTTTTACACCGGAATTATTTCCGCCGTCTGTCATTAAAATGATTGCCTTACGACCAAGCTGCTGCGATGTTTGAGTAACCGCTTCATACACGGCATCAAATATTGCTGTGTTGCCGGTTGCAACAATAGCATTTATTGCATTGATAAGCGCAACAGTATCTTTAGTAAAAGATTGATTCACAATAACATCAGTTGAAAAACTAATGATCGCTGCTTGATCTTGTCCTTGCAATTTGCGAACAAATGTAATCGCTGCTGTCTTTGCATCAATAATCGGTTGGCCACTCATACTTCCACTTCGATCAATGACTAATGCAGTTGAGATGCGTGATGAAGAAGTATCAACCGGCACTACGGTAATTGGAGATTGCATTACGCCATTTTCTTTTACTTCAAAATTAAATGGTGATAACCCTGAAATCGGATTTCCGTATTGATCATTCACGGTTACGTACGATTGAATTGTTGGAAATGCAATCGGATCGATTTGGTTGTACGTCATATTCAACGACGATTGTATTACCGGCAACACAGTGAGATTGACAGGAACATTTTTTGGATTATTTGCAGAATCGCTATTGGTAATGATGATCGTTTGCAAATAATTTCCTGCTGTCAAATTTTTTGCATTTACCTTCACAGTTACATTTTGTGAAGAGCCTGCCCCAATCGTTCCTAATGTAGGTGATACACTAAGCCAATTCCCACCGCTGCCGCCGCCACCAACATAGTGAATAGCATTCGCAAAGAGACGACGGGCTTCCATATTTGCTTGATCCAAATAACCAGCAAAGATTGATATTGCAACGACCTTCCCGCTCGGATTCTCGGCGATAAGATTGTTTCCTTGTGTATCCTTTGCTAACAGCTTGCCACCGGTATTCAAAGTAGGATTGGAGTAACTGCTGTTTACCCAATATCGTGGTGCGTTGACGATACCCTGAAAAATAGGATGACCGACTTGAGTAATACTGGTTGAATCAAGAACACCAGACGTTGTTAAAGTTGACGCTGGTAAAAGCGGTGAATAATTTGCATTAAGAATACCGCCTTGTATTGCCCAAGATGTTGATAAAGCATAAGTCGCAATAATAACTCCGCCACCGCCATCAACATACTTTTTTAGTGTATCGCCAACCATCTGTGGATTTGAGAAATTTCCATTTGTCCAAACTATCACGGCAGAATAGGGTTGTAAATTTGCCGCCGTCAATGTTGAAGGATTATTAAGTGTGTCGAAGTCAGAGTAAGAAAATAATCCGGTAGAAACCAATGCCGATTTAAAGTGTATCCAGTTACCTGAATCGTTTCCTGTTAAAAGTAATATTTTACCTCCGCTTAGAGAGGACGAGTTCGTTATTTCAGAAGGTAAGTCAACAATCTGAGTACGATGACTAATCTGGCTGCCCGCAGCTAGCGTTGTACTTTGTGACCAATTAATATTTGAAAAACTTTGTGATGACTGCAATTGATCGCTCACTATCGGAGTAGTAATTAAATTATTAATACTCCAGGTAAGCGAACTTGTCCCTGTATTTCCAATCGTTAATGTTCGCGTTGTACTGTCACCTTGCAGTAATGAAACATCGAACGAACTTGGTGTAACAGTAATATGTGCTGTACTTGAAGTACCTCCGGTGTTAAGCCAATTGAATACGTTTGCTGCAAAAATTTTATTGTCTGCATTGGTAATATATCCGTTAGTCCAGAGATTTATGTCGCCGCCGGCGAGAACTCTCCCTGAACCTGCTTGCGCAACAGCTATTGCTCCTTTAGCAGATACATCGCGAGCTATCAGTGTTGCAGAAGATGTTACCGTCAGTTCGCCAGCTGCTAACATATAAACCGTGTCCACACCGGAATATACTGGATGACCTGACTGAAGATTAGTTAAATAATCTGAGATATTTGATACTCCTAATGTTATACCAAACTGCTGAGCGAGTGGATTGATGTTTGCATTAGGACAACCAGTGTTATCACCAAGAATTAAAAGTCCTCCGCCATTCTGAACAAATGTATTGAGTGCTGATATTTCAGCAGTTGTGTAGACGGTATTCCAATTAGAGCCAAGACAAACAACCACAACATTATACGAAGCCAGATTCACATTATTAACCCCGGCAGTTGTTGTTGTCATGGTAAATCCCAAACCACTCAGTAAAGTGCTTAGTGAGGAGTAATCTCCTGAAGGTTCATAGCTGGAATAAACACCATGAGTTTTGTCCCATAGAATATTTCCTCCGGTTACAACTTTTGACATTCCTTTAAAATTTAATAGCGGCGCCACAGCCGTCGATACCTCTCGCTGTGTCGTTACATCAAAACCTATCGTTGAAGCACTTACTTGTGGATGTTTAACCTCATTCGCTTTCTTT
The DNA here is from genome assembly GCA_964361075.1 of uncultured Chitinophagaceae bacterium. GTDB lineage: Bacteria > Bacteroidota > Ignavibacteria > UBA10030 > UBA8401 > CAYHZL01. The sequence goes on along the minus strand of CAYHZL010000025.1, from coordinate 20,615 downwards.
TGAGTAACCGATATTGTTTGCGCAATAATCGATTGTCCAAATAATACAACCACGACAAAGATAAGTGTTTGCTTACATAAATTTTTAAATATGTTGTGCATACAACCTCCATCAATTAGCATAAGAGTTTACACCTGTGAACTACGCACATGGTACTTTTAATTTTTTTATTAATCAATGTGCAACATCACAAATTAATTTTTTAAATTTGAATTGACGACTTTTTTATCCGATTTATCGGTAATTAATTTGTGTTTCGTAACTACTCACCAGTTTGAAAAAAAATAGAACATTCGCCGCGGCGAAACACGGAAGTAACTGATACACACTGATACAGTTGTTCAATGATCTCAAACAACAGCAAAAGAACTTGGACTACTTTTTAAATTTCTGCAAAAAGCCACAGTGCGAAAAAAACTATCAACGAATGATAAAAAGAAAATACAATCTGTGTACATCTGTCTCATCTGTGTCTTCCGTGTTCTATTATTAAGTCAGCAGACACTGAGTAGTTGCTTCAACTTTAAATACAAAATTGATTCAGCTCACGTTTATTTCAATCCATTTTTTTATATATTGGTACAAATAACGATGGCAAAAGAAATATCCTCTTTGCCGCTTTCATTCACCACCAATGTGTTATAGAAACAAATGAAAAATATGTTAAAGATCATCAAGTGGGCAGCAATCATCGCGGGGGTTGTTGCAATTCCCTATTTACTGAAGAAGCGTTCCGAATCCGAGAACGGTAAATCTGTCAATATTCGTTACGACATTAACGACTATATTTCGGAAGCTGGATTGTGAGTGTGTGGTAGCAGTGCAGGTATGCGCTACGCAACTTTTTCTACTTTCATCATGTTTGTTGAATCGCGTGACAGCAATGGCATTCCCGCCGTAATTACAATGAGGTCACCTTCTTGTACGTAACCTAATCGTTTCAATTCTTCGTTCGCACGCGCAAACGTTTCATCGGTATCGGCAATTTTGGGAATGAGGATTGAACGAATTCCCCAAACTAAATTCAGTCTGCGGCGAATGCGCTCGCGATCGGTAATCGCAATAATTTTTGTGTGCGGACGGTACCGTGCAATAGCACGCACCGATGCGCCGGAATGTGACCAGCAAATAATTGCTGTCGCTTGAATTTGTTTTGCAAGAATGCACGCCGAGCGTCCTACTGCCTTAAAAATTTCTTCACGCTCTTCGCCATGAAGACCTTCCGAATAAAATCCTTCGCGTTCTTCATCTTCAACAGTACGAATAATTGATTCCATCGCTTGCACTGTTTGCACAACATATTTTCCTACTGATGTCTCTCCGCTTAACATCACGGCATCGGCGCCATCAAGTACACCGTTGGCAACATCGCTTGCTTCTGCGCGCGTCGGACGCGGATTCTCGATCATCGAATCTAACATCTGCGTTGCGATAATCACCGGCTTTCCGGATGCGTTCGCCTTCTTGCAAATCATTTTTTGCGCAAGAGGAACTTCTTCCATCGGACATTCAACACCAAGATCGCCGCGCGCTACCATTAAACCATCTGCTTCGAAAATAATTTCGTCGATGTTTTCCAGCGCTTCAGCTTTTTCAATCTTCGCGATAATCGGCAAACGTTTTTTCTGATCGATGTTGGCAATAATCACTTCGCGAAGATGACGAATATCTTCTGCCGTTCGTACAAAAGAAAGTGCAACATAATCGATATCGTGCGCGATACCAAAAAGCAAATCATCTTTATCTTTCTCAGTCAGCGATGGCGCGCTGACAGCAACACCCGGAAGATTAATGCCTTTGTTGTCTTTCAAAATTCCGCCGTAGACTACTTCGGTAAACACTTCTGTTTCGGTTGCGTGCTTCACTCGAAATTGTAACAAGCCGTCATCCATCAAAATGGTATCGCCCGGTTTTACATCCAGCGGCAAGTGTTGATACGTTGTCGAAACTTTTCCTTTCACGCCAAGCATTTCATGTGTGGTGATGATCAACTCGTCGCCAACACAAAGTTCAATCGGCGCAACAAGTTTTCCTGTACGAATTTTTGGACCTTGCAGATCGAGCAGAATAGCTACCGGTTCGCCGGTGCGTTGCGCTGCTTCGCGCACTCTGCTCATCATCTCTAAATGATCATCGTGTGTGCCGTGTGAAAAATTTAATCGCGCAACATCCATTCCTGCAAGAATCATTTTTTCCAATGTCTCCACAGACGATGATGCCGGTCCCATTGTGCAAACAATTTTTGTTCTTCCGTATGTTTTTTTCTGAGCCATTGTATTTCTCTCTTAATGTTGTGGAATAAGTTCGAGCGTATGTCGCGTAATTATTTTCACTGCACTTTCATCTATCGGCAACGTATGGTAATCACCGTTCAGCCAGCGCTGTGTTTGATCTGAATAATGGTCGTGCAACGGTTGCCCCGATTGTCCAGTCGGAATGACAGAGAGTGCATGCTGCACGTCGGCAAAATCAACAATCTGCCGCGTGGAAGGACCAAGTGTAACTGTGTATGGTTTTACAAAAGAATATTCGCCGTTGTTCAGCGTGGTGCCGGATCCGCCGAGTTCGAACGGACCGATATTAAAAATAACATCCAACGGTTTACGTGAACCGAATACATGGTTGAATGTCAGCGTGTGCAATTTTCCCCAGCGCCATTCTTTCATTTCACTGCCAAACTTTTGCTGCAGTTCGTGTATTGTTTCATCCATGCTTTTTCGAATAATATCGTCGCGCGTTTCATGCTGCGGCGTTGTAACATCATCAAACCATTCCGCGTTGGGTGATGCGAGCAGAGCAAGCGTTACACGGTACGGCATATTCGCCAAGTAAATATATTGTCCGAATAATTGTTCACCCATTTCATCTGCATAAATAGTATGCATGAGATGTTGAAAGAAGACGTGAAACAGCGCCGTCGGAATATCATTTTTTGTAAAATTAAAATTCCAATTACTAAAATAATTTAACGCGCGTGAAATATTCTCATCACGTACCGTTACAGAATCGTACGCGTGAAGAATGTACGGCGTGAGTTCTTTTGCAAACGGAGACATCACATCCATTTGCATTCGCTTGAAATCATCAACAGAAATTTTTTCGTGCGACTTCAATAATTCTTCCATTCGTTGAATGCGCGATGGCGGTTCCCACAAATTTGAAATGTGAAACGGGTACGATGCGATTGTTTTATTGTTGGCGGTGGCAATATATCCTTGTGCAGGATTGTAGAGCGACGGCAATTGTTCAAACGGAACGAAACCTTTCCATTCATACATTCCTGTCCAGCCCGGTACAGGCAATGTCGGATTTTGATTATCGCGTTTCGGCAAACGCACACCACCGTGGTAGCCGATGTTTCCTTCGTTGTCCGCATACACAAAATTTTGTCCCGGCACAGTAAACTCTTTCACGCCGTCAAGAAAACTTTGCCAATTGTTTGCAGAATTAATTTGATAGAGCGCGTACAGTTCATCACTCATTTCAAATCCAGTCCATCGCATTGTAATCGGCGCTTGTTCCGTCAGTTCTCCGGTTGGATTAACATCGTTGATGACCGGTCCATGTTTTGTGGTGCGTACCGTCAGCAACACCTCCGCAGAATCTTTTACAAAAATTGTATCGGTTCGCGTTTCCATTTCTTTCCACTCGCCATTCATAAAGTAATTGTTTGGATGAAGTGAATCGGTCTTCTCAATATAAAAATCGGCATCATCTGCCATAACATTAGTTAATCCCCATGCAATATTTTTGTTATGTCCGATGACAACGAGCGGCGTTCCGGGAAGCGATACACCGGCAATATCCATGCGTCCGCCATGTAAATGAACTTCGTACCATTTTGCCGGAACGGAATAACCGAGATGCGGATCGTTGGCGAGCATCGCTTTTCCGTTCAACGATTTTTGCGGAGCAATTGCCCACGCGTTACTGCCGATATGTGTACCGGTCGTTCCAAAAAATTCTTTGAAATTATTTTCTGTTTCGATGAGTGCAGAAAAATTTGCCGGCGGCAATTCTTTCGGAATAATGAGCGGCGCGTTTTCCGGATATGCCGGGAAAACCTGTTTTGCTTTTTCTTCGCCAAGTTTTCGGACCAATTCACCCAGCACTAAATCCACATGCCATGAAATATTCAACTCCCACGCCATCAATCGCGCAATCATCAAACTATGAAATGGCTGCCATTCTTCCGGCGTGTAGTTGAGCATATCAAATTCAATCGGAAATTTGCCGGCGTGAGTGTTAATAAATGCATTCACACCATCGGTGTACGCCTGTACTATTTTTTGCGATTCGGGATGTAATTGCTGCTGCAACTGCATGGCAATTTTTTTGAAACCAACTGTCCGCAGCATTGTATCGAACTTCAATGTTGCGCTGCCGAAGATTTCGGAAAGCCGACCTTCTCCGGCACGACGAGCAACATCCATTTGCCACAAACGATCTTGCGCATGAACATATCCTTGTGCAAAAAATAAATCGTGTTCATTTTCGGCAAACAAGTGAGGCACACCAAATTCGTCGCGAAGAATTTTTACCGGCTTTTCCAATCCTGCAACAGTAATAGTCCCCTCAACCGTAGGAAATGATTTCGTTACCAAATAGCGCAGAAGAAAAAACGCTACGAGCGAAATAATGACGAGTGAGATGCAGATTCCGAAAAAAATTTTTACTTTTTTTGACATAGTCTTCTACCTTTTAGTGAGGAAGTTCGGGAAGTTTCCATGAAACTTGATAGAAAAATTTATTTTTTTCAACGCAAAGAAAAAAATAAATAAATGATAATTACTCAGTGTAATTCTTGATTCAAAAAATCCCTCCGCCAAAAAGACGGCGGACTTACAGCCTAACCCCCTTTTCAAGTCCCGAAGGGATGACCTTGTCAGGGAATTTCCACGTTCTTTATTCCCACTTGAAAATGGGGAATTTTCACGCTCTTTATTCCCCCTTGAAAAGGGGGTTAGGGGGATTACTTTTTAGGACTCGCATCAATATAAGATAAAAATACAAAAAAGAAATTTCTTTGAGATTGAAGACGGATTTTGTAAATTTACTTAACAAATGAAACGGAACGTAGCGCAGCCCGGTAGCGCACTACTCCCAAAGGGATCCCTTCGGGACTTGGGTGGCAGGGGCGCGGGTCTATAGATACTGTTCTTTTACTTATCATACTACACATTTTCTAAAATAACAAACTGTGTCTTTTATTGTTTATATTCTTAAAAGTTTGAAAAATGAAAAGTACTATATCGGGCAAACTGCTGATGTTGAAAAAAGGCTTTTACAACATAACAAAGGTTTATCGCGTTCAACAAAACCAGATGCACCATGGAAAGTTGTGTATCAAGAAATGTTTCCAAGTCGAAGAGAAGCTATACAAAGAGAAAGATTTTTAAAATCACCAAGCGGCTGGAAAGAATGGAAAGAAATTAAAACAAATTTGCTCTCATAAATTTCGGAACGTAGCGCAGCCAGGTAGCGCACTACTCCCAAAGGGATCCCTTCGGGACTTGGGTGGCAGGGGCGCGGGTCTATAGATACTGTTCTTTTACTTATCATACTACACATTTTCTAAAATAACAAACTGTGTCTTTTATTGTTTATATTCTTAAAAGTTTGAAAAATGAAAAGTACTATATCGGGCAAACTGCTGATGTTGAAAAAAGGCTTTTACAACATAACAAAGGTTTATCGCGTTCAACAAAACCAGATGCACCATGGAAAGTTGTGTATCAAGAAATGTTTCCAAGTCGAAGAGAAGCTATACAAAGAGAAAGATTTTTAAAATCACCAAGCGGCTGGAAAGAATGGAAAGAAATTAAAACAAATTTGCTCTCATAAATTTCGGAACGTAGCGCAGCCAGGTAGCGCACTACCTTGGGGTGGTAGGGGCCGCGGGTTCGAATCCCGCCGTTCCGACTTCTACACAAAACAAAAAAGTCTCTGAAATTTTTCAGAGACTTTTGTAGCTTTAAATACACTTCAATTAATTACGTCAATTATTTAGTTCTCGCTGGAAAAGTCATTGTCCCAAAGGGATCCCTTCGGGACGAGCGAGTGTTTTTTATGAGCGAAGTTCCAAAGGAATGCCTTCGGCACAATCTTTTCTTCAAATTTTTAAGATTGCTTCGACAAAAAACGTCTCGCAATGACGTGCAATGAGTATTTCAGTGAGAATTAATTAAGCTGTACTAACATTTCTTCCAAAATTGATTTCATAGTACGTAAATCTTCTTTTACCTTTTCATTATCATTGTTCGTTGGCTGATTTTCTGATGGAGCCGGTTGAACCGGTGGCGTGCTTTCTTCAGGAGAAAAAAGTGACGCTTGAACGCCCACAGTCGGATCCGGAGTCCACGTTTTTAATACTTGTTTCGCCCCTTCAATTGTGTAGCGCTCTTCACGAAGCAATTGCCTAATGTGGAGAATAAGTTTAATGTCTTTATTAGTATAGACACGATTACCTGCACGATTTTTTGAAGGTTTCAGTTGTTCAAATTCTGATTCCCAATATCGTAAGACGTATTGCTCCAAATCGGTTATCTTGCTGACTTCGCTAATGGAGTAATATAGTTTTTTGATGCCGATTGATTTCATAGATTGTCCGCTATTATTTTCTGAATTATTGTATTAAAATTCAGGCATAATTGCAATAAAAAACTATTGCCTTTAAATCTAAATTACTTATATTTGTGATGCCTTCAATAACGAAACAGTGCCTTTTTTTTGATTGCACCTTCCCAAGCAATCCTAATGGTGAAACAATGTTTACCATTTTTCACAATTCATCTAACAATATAAGGAGCTCTACAATGAAAAAACTTCTACTTACTTTTGCATTAGTTTTCATATTGGTTGGTGGACAAGTCTTCAGCCAAACAATGGAAGAATCAATGAAAAATCTTGGAGTTGAAGCCGGTCAAAAATTTGTTCAACCTGTTGTAAGCGGTTTTGGAATGAATTTAAACGGTGGTTGGTTCCATAAAGCACCTGCCGCAAAAATTTTTGGTATTGATCTTGAACTCGGTGTTGTTGCAATGGGAACATTTACCACAGAAGAAAATAAAACTTTTCAACTCAATGGTGCATTTAAATTTGGCGGTGGTCCTGTTGGATCGAACAGTGAGGCAGAAAAGCTAGCTAAAAACATTAATAACTATTCTTTATTGCCAAGTACGCAAAAGCAGCAAATAATTGATGCAATTGCGGCACAAACATTTAATGTTTCTATGCAAGGACCAACAGTTGTTGGAACAAAGACTGATAAATTAAAGATTACTGTTCCAAATACTACTCTTAATGTACCTGGAGGTGTTGGTAATGTAACTATTCCTGGTGTGGTGCAAACAATTGATGAAGTAACAGGTGTACTTGATGGGTCTGCAATAATTCCACTTGTCGCGCCACAGGCGAGCATCGGAACAATTTACGGAACACAAGCAACTTTCCGTTATATACCTGATATTGAAATCAGCAAAGAATTTGGAAAATTCAAATACTTCGGTTTTGGCATTCAACATAATCTTGGCATGTGGCTTCCTATTCCAGTTGTTGATGTTGGCTTAAGTTTCTTTACACAAAAATTAAATATCGGAACATTGATGGAAGCAAAAACTACAGCATTCGGCGCAAATGTTAGTAAACAATTAGGATTTGCTTTCTTAAATATTACTCCTTATGCCGGCTTTATGCTTGAATCATCAACCATGTCATTCGCATACGATTTCCCAACATATCAAGATCCCAACAACTCAGCAAACAACAAATTTGAACATGTTACTTTTGATTTGAATGGAGAGAATAAATCCCGTATAACACTTGGTCTCGGTCTCCGATTGTTGATTATTAACATTAATGCTGATTACAATATTGGAAAACAAAATTCTGCAACAGTGGGTGCATTTGTTGCATTCTAAAAATATTTTATACTTGTAACACAAAAGGCTGATTGAATAAATCAGCCTTTTTTATTTGTGCTCGTTGCAAGCGTACTGCATCTTCGGTATATTGCGTGTGCAATTTTTCTTTTCTCCTCTATTATGAAAGCTTTGCCGCACACACGTTTTGTACAAAGTAGTTTGCATGCGTTTTTTTTTCTTTCCTTAGGATTGAACGGATGTGGACGCAGCGCACAGGATACTATCAATAAAGTCCGACAACTTCAGAACCAATCACAGCAATCCATTTCGCAACACAATTTTCTTGATGCAGAAAAACAATTACAAGAAAGTCTTTATGCTGTGCAGCAATTAGACAGCACAGCAGACATCGTTGCCGAGACACAATCATCATTAGCGCAAGCACAAGCGCAGCTCGGAAAATTCTCCCTCGCGATAGAAAACTACACCGCAGCGCATACTCGTTACAAAGAAATAGGAAACCGCAATGCAGAAGCAAGAACTGCAAACGCGCTTGGCGAAACATATTTCGATCTTCGTTTGCTGAATGAGGCAGAGCCATTATTTACCAATGCGCAGCAAATTGGATTATTATTCAACGAACACATCGAAGGTGCGCGGGCTGAATACAATTTGGGAAAATTGTATAGAGCAAAACACAATGCGAATGAAGCAATACAGCATTTCAATACAGCGATACAATCGTACGAATCATTGCGTGATACATCCCGCTGGATAGAAAATCTTTCTCAGCTTTTTTTGTTATACGCTGAACAAGGCGATGAAGAGAATACGCGCATTGCATTTGAACAAGCCGAACAATTAGCCGAACATCTTCACAACACACAGAGTACTGCAACATTGCATCGTGAATATGGTGCTGCGCTGAGTATACTGCAACACTGGTCGGCTGCGCTGCAACAGTACTATCTTGCACTTGCTCAGTTGAATACAAACCAATCACCGGCAACGCAAGCGGAACTTATGAAAATGCATTGTGCAATCGGGGAATTGTTTTTGCGGAACCACACATTCGAGATTGCGCGACAATATTTTATTTCTTCCTACAATATTGCAATTGCCATTGACGATAAACTTGCGACAGGTTACCTGCTTATTCGTATTGCAGATTGTGAATTGAAAAACAATATTGTTGCACACACACAAACTTTTGATAACACTATTCAAAATTATTATGAGCAAGCATTGCGGCTCTTTGCAAAAAATAATTTCCCATTCGCCGAGGTGATTGCATTGCATAGACTCGGTATTGTAAAATTACTTTCGAGCGACAGACGAAATGCGCTTACTTTTTTTCAACGAGCATTTGAAATATATACTGTGCGCTCGCAGCCAAACTCGGCAATGTCGCCGCTGTTGTGGTGCAACTTTGATGAATTAACAATGGCGTTTCAATCACCAGGTACAACACAACGGTGGTGGTACGAAAATTTTGTTTCTTCATTGCTTCACGAAGAACGAACCAACGATGCGTTTGACATTCTTCAGCAGGCGCAAACATACACACTTTCGCACGCGATAAATTCGTTGCATGTAGTATTTCGCAATCCCGCTGCGAGTGCATTGTTGGCAACTATTGAAACGCAAAAGACATTGTTGCAGATATACAAATCTGAGCTACTGTTCAACACAACGCTTGAAGCAAAAAACAGAGATGCGGAATATCAACAAACTATTCAACACAAAATTCAATCGGCAAATGGGGCGCTGCAGACAATATTGACAGAATTGCAAAAACAGAACACGCCCTTAAAAAACTTTATGGCGCTGTGGCGCCACAGCGTGATTGCACCAATTTCCGTTCATCATAATGATCTGGAAAAATATCTTCCGCCGCATACAACAGCAATAGAATACTTTTCGGTGAACAACCAGCTTTTTGCATTCGTAGTGCGTCCGGATGAACCCATCAGAATTGTTCTTCTGTCAAAAAATTATAGTGCTGTGCAAAAGAAAATTGAAACATATAAAGCTCGCTACTCAGGAAAAATAAGTTCGCTTGAAACAATAAAAATTATGCGAGAATTATATACTCTTCTTCTTCAACCATTGGAATCGCTGCTTGACCAACGGCTTATTATTATTCCAAGTGAAGAACTGACTGCATTACCTTTTCACGCATTATTGAATGCAACTGCGCATGCACTTATCGAACAGCATGACGTGTCATATCTTCCTGCACTCTCACTCGTGCAATACATTCAGCCAAATGCTTCGCGCAATACTGCTGTTGTCGCTTTCGGTATTTCTACGAACAAACAATGGAGTGTTGAATACGAATTGCGTGACATTCGAAGTTCGATGAAAGATGCAAAGATTTTTTTAAACCAAAGTGCAACAAAACAAAATTTATTTGAATCAACCGGCGACGTGTTGCAGCTTTCAACAGAATTTTACAATAGTACGCCGTTATCGTTCGCATTATCAAATGGAACAGTGTCATCATTAAGTGAACGCATTTCAATTTCATCGTTGCCGCAATTGCATACATATCCGGTAGTATATTTCTCAAATCAGTTCCATGGAGACGAAAATCTTTCGCCGCTGTATGCGACTGTGTTACTTCTGAATGGCTCTTCAAACATCATTGCCAATCTTTTGCCGACGACACAAAAAACAAATAGATTATTCAGCGAGAAATTCTATTCATCTCTTGCGCAAACAGGTGTAGTGAACGATGCGTATCGTACGGCACTCATTGAATCGGCAAAGCAAGGTGAGCAACAGTGGATGTCGTTTTTTAAATTCGGAAAATAGTGGAAATGAAAATTCCGCTACACTATTATATTGAGGAATTTTGTAACTACTCACCCAAAAAAATATGCCACAGATTCACAGATTTTTTAGCGAAAAATATTTTTTCCGCCTTTGGCGAAAAAGTGTAATCTGTAAATCTGTGGCAATGGTTTTTTTAAGGAATATTATTTTATACATTTATTGTGTTGAGTAGTTACGGAATTCTTTCGATTAATTTTTGAGATGCTGAAAAAGGATAGGAAGTAGAAAATACGCGACACACATTCCACCGAACACAAATCCCCACACACCGATAATTCCCCACAGAACCATCTTCACTTCATTTTCAAACTTTACAGAATTTTTAGCGAAAAATATTTTTTCAGCCTTTGGCGAAAAAGTGTAATCTGTAAATCTGTGGCAATGGTTTTTTTAAGGAATATTATTTTATACATTTATTGTGTTGAGTAGTTACGGAATTCTTTCGATTAATTTTTGAGATGCTGAAAAAGGATAGGAAGTAGAAAATACGCGACACACATTCCACCGAACACAAATCCCCACACACCGATAATTCCCCACAGAACCATCTTCACTTCATTTTCAAACTTTACAGAATTTTTATATGCAAAGTACACTCCCACTACACCAAGACTAAGTGAAAGCACTGTTAAGGAACCGAACACTATCACAAGCAGCGAGTCAGGCATTATTCATTTTGTCCGCCGAATTTTTATGCTGCCAAGTCCTGAATCGATTGTAATATTCATTTTGCCTGTTGCACTGGAATAATTTGAAGTGGTATACACACCTTTGCGTTGCTCGTCAAATTCGTCATCATCAATTGAAAAATTTGAGAGCCAGCCTTCTGCATATTTTATCCGCGCCCCAACATCTTTCGGAATAACAATGGTAATTGCACCTAATCCGATTTCAATGTGCACATCAACTTCGCGCTGCAACGCGCCTTCAAAATTCAAATAGTACGAACCAACACCGCCTTCAAACTCGAACCGCTTAAAGTTTGCATTGTTCAATTTATCGCCGACAAATTTACTGACGCCGGATGTAATGCGAAAGTTTTCAATGACACCTTTGTTCGGTTCATCGAACCGTACTTTGGTTGATGTTGCGCCGGTAGAAATGGAAAGTTTTGTAATGTTCATTCCGGTAAAATCAAAATCACCGCGACCTGCGCCAAGTTCTGCATCAATCATCAGCGGAAGTTCATTGTTCAGTTGCACGTTCCATTGATCAGATTGTATATCGAAATTTACATGAACAGAACCATCATGCGAATTGCGGCTTCCTTTAGGATTCAATTCTAAATTCAGATTTCCGGTTTCATGTTGTACTCTGTATTCCAAATCAATATCGGATTCTTTATTTTTCTCGGGGCGATAGTTTACAACAACAATGTGCTCTGCATTCCCTTTCGAAAGTTTCAGAGTACCAAACGATGTTTCCAATTTCACACGCACTTCTTTTTCGTTCGTGCGCCGTACTTCTTTGTGCAGATCGCCGGCAAAACTCTTAACAAATGCCGCCGCACATAAAACGATCAAACTTATGTATACATAGTATTTTTGCATAATGCACTCGGCAGAAAATTACTCTTCTCTATAATCGTCCCTTAAAAAGTAAAGATGTCAGACACCTTGTTCCGAAGGGATGGATTCCCATTAAATCAATACTACAAATTTTTTTGTTTCTGTCGATTCAAATCAAAAGGTGTCAGACATCTTATGACTTTCCCGACTTTTTAAGGTTCAACTCTATAATCGTTACGAGAAAAAGTAAGAAGAGTTGCATGCTGCCGAATTAATAGAGATGAATTTTTTTACGAAGTGCTTTGTTTAGAATTTCGCGCGCCCGGAAAATATGCGCCTTTACTGTTCCGATAGGGATTTTTAGTTCTTTGGAAATTTGATGATAGTCTTTGTCTTCCGTGTGCCGCATTAGAATTACGATACGGTATTTTTCAGGAAGCGAATTGACAGCTTCTTCTATTAGTGTGGTGCGTTGCCGCGCAATAAGTTCTCTGTCGGGTTCATACGAAGAATCAGGAATTTCAAAAGTGAAATCGCCGTCAGCAGATTCAATTGGTTTATTAATGGAAAATGTCTGCAGTTTTCGCTTGCGGATGTAATCTATGCAATTGTTTGTTGCAATTTTATAGAGCCAGGTGGAAAAGGCGTACTCTTCGTTAAAATTTTTTAACGATGCAAAAGCTTTAATAAATGCTTCCTGCGTTAAATCTTCCACCTCATCTTTTTTATGCACCATGCGATATAATAGATGGTAAATTTGATCGTGGTATTTACTCATAATCGCGCGGAAGGCAACTTGCTTTCCGGCAAGCGCAGCTTTAATTAATTTTGAATCACCGGCGCGCGATTCAAGTTTGCGTTGTGCAAGTGCATCCGCTTTTTGTTTGGCAGTTGCGATATGTTGCTGTGAAGAACTTCGTTGTGCTTTCGCCATCGGGAATTAAAATTGTGCTGAAAGAAATTAGAAAAATTTACGAGGAATTGCAATACAACGAAGTTGCTAATTTTGGTTGAGATTACTTCCATTTTTTTTTATACTGATATAGATTTTTCACATTTTAAAAACACTCTCTACGGAAACGAAACTATGCCGGTAAATATTATTGTGGGCGCTCAATGGGGCGATGAAGGTAAAGGAAAAATTGTTGATATGTTGAGTGATGATATTGATATCGTTGCCCGCTACCAAGGCGGCGCCAATGCCGGACACACCGTTGTGATCGGCAAAAAGGAATATGTCTTGCATCTCATCCCATCCGGAATTTTTCATACACATGTAAAGTGCGTCATAGGAAACGGTGTTGTTATTGATCCGATTGCATTGATGGATGAAATTACAATGATCAAATCGTTCGGCATTAATATAGACGGACGATTGTTCATCAGCCATAATGCACATTTAATTATGCCGTATCACAAATTGTTGGATTCCATTCGAGAACAAGGTTCGCAAAAGATTGGAACAACGGGCCGCGGTATTGGTCCGGCGTACATTGATAAGTACACACGCACAGGAATTCGAGTCGTTGACTTACTCGACAGAAAAGTGTTGGCGGAAAAACTTCGCGCTAACATCGAAGAGAAAAACCAACTTCTTAAAAAAATATACGGCTCCGCTGAACTTAACATTGATACCATCATCAACGAGTATCAGGAATTTGATAAACAGATAGACGGCTTTATTACCGACACCTCTGCATATCTCAACGATGCATTGCGCAAGAAGAAAAAAATTCTTGCCGAAGGTGCACAAGGCGCGTTGTTGGATGTTGACCACGGAACATATCCGTATGTTACATCTTCTAATCCGACAAGCGGCGGCGCTTGCACAGGATTAGGAATTCCGCCAACTGCTGTAAAAAATATTATCGGAATTGCCAAAGCATATTCCACGCGCGTTGGTAATGGTCCATTCCCCACGGAATTAACTGAAGCAACCGGCGAGCGTCTCCGAGCAATCGGACATGAATTTGGCGCAACCACCGGAAGACCGCGCCGCTGTGGCTGGCTTGATATGGTAAGTTTGAAATATTCTATTATGGTGAACGGCATCAGCGAAATTGCATTAACCAAGTTGGATGTGCTGGATGAATTTGATGAAATAAAAATCTGCACTGCATACAAAAAAGATGGAAAAATATTAAAAGCATTTCCAACAGATGTGGCAACGCTCGAACATCTCGAACCGGTGTATCAAACATATCGCGGATGGAACGCAAAAATATCGGAAGTAAAAAAAATGAAAGAGCTTCCTAAAAATACAGTGCGCTACATCGAAACAATTGAAAAACTTTCCGGCGTTCGTATTTCGCTTGTGTCGGTAGGTCCGCGAAGAGACCAAACAATTGTGCGTAAATAAACTTCAATGTTCAACACAACACGCAACCCAAAATCGAGCAACATTAAAGTAGCGCTTCTTGTTGCAGCGTTTGGTATTGCTGTTCCCATTTTAGTGTACACACACAATCTTGTTGGTAAGCTTCAAGCAAAAGAACGTGAAGTAGCAAATCTGTATGCCAAATCAATTGAATATGTTGCCAATAGTGAAGCATCGGGCGATTATAGTTTTATTTTCGATCAGGTCATTCGCACAATAGATTTTCCTGTTATCTTAACCGATAAAACCGGAAAAGAAATTCTGACAGTAAAAAATGTTTTAGTTGATTCGACGCTTTCTGAAGATCAAAAAAATATTTTTTTATTTCACACAATTGATGAAATGGATGCGAGCAACAAACCAATTGTCGTTGCATACCAAGACACCATTATTCTTCAAAAAGTACATTACGGTGAATCACCGCTGATACAGCAATTGCGCTGGCTGCCGTATATCGAAATCACTATTGGCAGTTTGTTTATTCTCATCGGCTACATTGGTTTCAGTTACATTAAACGAAACGAGCAAAGTAATATTTGGGTCGGCATGGCGCGCGAAACAGCACATCAACTTGGCACGCCGCTTTCCAGTCTGATGGGTTGGATTGAGCTACTCAAATTACAATCGCAGGACAATCACGCTGTACGTGATGGCGTACAGCGCCATCTTCAGTTGTATAAAAATATAGAAGAGATGGAGAGCGATGTTCAGCGTTTAAATAGAGTTGCGAATCGTTTTTCAAAAATCGGCTCGAAGCCAGATTTGAAAGTAGAAAATATTAGAGAGGTCATCGAAAAAGTTATTGCGTATTTCGAAAAAAGAATTCCACAGATGGGAAAAAAAATCGGAATTGCAATTACTTCCCCGGATACGATTACCGCAAAAATAAATCGCGAACTGTTTGAATGGGTAATTGAAAACTTGATCAAAAACGGACTTGATGCAATGGAAGATGGCAAGGGGAATATTACATTTGTTCTTTCTTCTTCGAATAAAAATATTTTTGTAGATGTTACCGATACCGGAAAAGGAATTGATCAGTCAGTACGAAAAGATATTTTTCGCCCGGGATTTTCGACGAAAAAAAGAGGTTGGGGATTGGGACTGAGTCTTTCAAAAAGAATTATTGAAACGTACCACAAAGGAAAATTAACTGTTAAAGACAGCAAGGTGGGAATTGGTACAACGTTTCGTATTTCTTTAAAAGCATAAACTTACCGCACGTCATTCCCCGAAACAAAATCACATTGATTGATTTTGTTTCGGCTTCAGAGCTGTCCATCCCAACAACGCACCCAACACGCAAAAAATTGAATTCGGAATGATGTACACAAAGAGCGAAAAGAATGCGCTCAGCGGTGTAATTGTTTGATGCTCGGCTTGATTCAATAGCTCTTGCATTTCAGGAGTAAGATCAACGTGCATGCGATAAATAATTTTTTCCATAATTTCCAACGCAACGTTGCCAAACAATAATGTTGTAGCAATGGTAATGGCAACCGCGGCAACAGACGCAAACACCGCAGTTAGTAATCCTAAACGAATGCAATCATTTCGCGTTAGCATCTCGGTTGCAGGATTCAATTCCCGTTCATACAATGCAACTGATAAAAATCCGCCAATCATCACTCCTGCACAGCAAAAACAATTGATGAGATTTAATCCGGGTATTGCCCAAAATGCTGCAACGATAAGCCCGCCATACAGTGCAGGCATCATGTGATCTGGTTTTATTTTCATAGAATAGTATTATTAATCTTTTGTTGATCGATGAATTACATTTTCAACAACTTTATCGTAGCCGTCAAAACTTATATGGCTAAACAGTGATGCCATGACTTTTCTTTCAAATTTATCCGTAAACAAATTATTTCACAAAAAATTTATTGATTCAGTCATGGCATCACTTTATGTACGGTTTATACGTCTCATAACATCAATATCTACAAGTTCCGGAATAAGCACGTACGCAATCAACACGCCGAACATTCCTCCGCTTATCATTTTCGTTGTTGTTGTGCTTTCGTGAATGCCACACCACGAACACAAGACATCAACAAGCATTGGCAAAGATGCAAAAAAAATAATTTGTAAAGAAGAAAATTTTTGGCGTACCATTTTTTTTATCATCGGCAAAAATATTCCTCCAAGAAAAAATCCGAAATAAATTGAACTGCAGCGAATACAGACTGCAAATTTATTTCCACAAAGATGAAATGAATGTGAATCAAACTGATGACACACAGTAGAATAAAATTTGTATAACACTATTGCGATGGTATGCGCTGTACCATCGAACGAGAATAGAACAGGCGTAACAACAATCAGCACACACCAGAAGAATATGAAAGAAAGAATTATAGCTCGGGACATAAAAGAGAAACGGCGAGTAGTTTGCTCGCCGCTATGTTTTTAAAGTTTTTTTTGCTGACTGTAACTTTCAGTACTTATTTATTCTTAAAATCTGTAATAAGATTTGCAATCGTGTTCCCGTACTGTTGGCGGACAAAAACATATCCGAGACCTGCAATTGCACTAAGAAAGAATGAAGTTAAAACTATGATAGCTCGTTTTGGTTTATCCTTTCTTGCCGCGGGACGTGCCGGATCCATAACATTGATAATAGGCAGGTTCTTTACTTCTTCGATCTTGACAATTTCTTGTTGTTTTCTTAATTCAGTAAAGAGCGCAACATTAATTTGCACGTCACGAATAAGACGTTCTTGCTGAAGCAGCAATGAGGGTGAACTTGGACCAACTTGTCTATTTGTTTCACGAAATGTTTTAAGTTGATCTTCGGATTTTTCCAAATCATGTTTTACATCGGCAAGACGACCTTCAACAAATTCGCGCTGCTTTGTCGCGTTGGTTGTTTTCTTTTCACGAATAAATTTATCCAATCCAGCAATAACTGTATTTAATATATCCGCCGAAAGCTGCGCCTCATTCGTTTCGATAGTAAGAGTAATAACATTCGTTTTATTATCCATCTGAATATCTAAGCCGGTTCGAAGCGATTTTAATGCGGCTTCATATTCCATCTCTCTGGTCTTTGCTTCAATTTTCCAATACTCAATTAAATTCACCGGTTGAGAATATTTTTTGGTCTGATATTGATGATAGATGACATCTTTCAATACCGCTTCACTTTTGATAATTGTTGGATAGAGTTTGACAAGTGATCCTTCGCCGCCAACGTTAACTCCGGCAAGAGAAGCCAAATCAGACAACCCGCCAAGTGAAGCCATTTTGCTTTTATCGGATTCCGGCAAGAGCACCGCTGTAGAAATAAATGTTTCCGGCAAAATTAAACTGTATGCAATTGCCAATACAGTTACCACTCCGACAATCATTCCAATTTTTTTCTTACTATTCCAAAATAATTTAAGAATAGCTAATATATCAATTGATGAAGTTTGTATTTCTTCTTGTTGAATTTTGCTGTTTTCCATAGTCTGTTTTATTTAGTTTATTTTTTTGTTACTTGAACAAGTGCAACCGTTACTGCCGCAAGACTTGCCAGAATAGTTGCTAACTGAGCGAGAACAGGAAGTGTTTTATCTTCCCTCTCTATTTTCTTTGGTACGTATATTCTGCTTCCAGCCAAAATTTCTGGATCAGGAAAAATCCACCATGACGGTTCCCATTTTTTTCCATTTGGAAGAAATACAACAGTCGCCGATACGTTGGCTTCATCTGTAAAACCGCCGCCTTGTGCTATATAGTAATCTAGACTCACACCTTTTTGGTATGCTGTAGTTCCCGGAACATAGACTGCACCTAAAATTGTAACGATATCCATTTTTTGACCGATGTAAATAGAATCCAAATCTTCAACTAAAAGATTATCCGCAACTTTAGGATCGTCAAGAATTTTTTTGAAATCCAACGTGATTTTCCCTGCATTGTTTTTCTTTCTATAAAATTCTGCACCGTCCACATAGCCGCCTTCACGAAATCCTCCGGCACGTTTCAAAATATCCGACACACGTTCATTTCTGTTTTGAATTTGATATTGCCCGGGGTACATAACCATACCGGCAACAAAGACTGTCTGTTGGCTTCCGATGTACGGATTTTTAGGAATGAAGACAACATCAAAATCCGACAAAAAATATCGTTGACCATTATTATTATCCCAGTAATCTCGTCCAATAGAAATTTTTTCTATTGTTACATATTTCATATCGTTCGTTGTATCTAAATGTGAGATTTCAATTCCTTCGTACGATGCATCTTCCGCAAGTCCACCGGCAAGCACAATCAAATCAGCAACAGTCATTTTTTCGTTGCGAGTATACGTTCCGGGATTTCGCACTGCACCATTGATTTTTACAATGTGGCTCGGAAGAAATTGGCTTTCCTTGTAGATGACAAGACTGTCTTCATTTTGCAATACAATATTATCTACGGCATTTCCTTCAATTGTTTTTTTAGGGTTGAAGGAAATTATTTCTCTTTTTAAGTTTGGAAGAAGTCGGAACAGCGTGCCGCGCTCACTAAATGTATTTCGTTGAAAACTATCAGCGATAGCAATTAAATCACGAATGCGCATCCCTGGCTTTAACTGATACGGTCCCGGTTTACGAATATTGCCGGTAATCTCCACTTTGTTTTCAGCGAGATCTGAAACTTTATTGATTGTTACAATGTCGCCATCTTCCATCACAGAGGTACTTTTTTGTAACTCACTCAGCGTTTCAAAATTTAAATCAATATCCAAAATATTTTTAGCATGCAACTTGCGCTGATTAAAAGGGACGACACGCTCAACATGCAGACGATTAAAATAAGCATCAAACCGAAGTCCACCAGCCAACATGATAAGTGCGCTTAATGTTTCTTTCTCTTTTAATTCATACACTGCCGGACGAACAACATCGCCGGTAACAGCAACTCTTTTCCCAACAGGATTCACAAATACAACATCGCCATCTTGCAGACGAATGTCTTTCGATTTATCACCTTTTAAAATGTAATTATACAGATCAATTAACGGAAGTGTTTTGCCTTCGCGGTTTACCTGAATATCGCGCAGTGTTCCATTCATGGTTGGACCGCCGGAAAAATATAATGCCTGCATCACCGTCGCCAGCGAAGACAACGCATACGAGCCGGGCTTTACTACTTCACCTAAAACAAAAACTTGAATCGTTTTTAATTTTCCGATTGAAACATCTAAAAATGATGTAGCGCCGCTTTCGCCATTTTTCAATCCGGCATAATTAGACGACATTCGTCTTAATAATTTTTCGCGAAATTGTTGAATCGTTAATCCGTTTGCAACAACGGGTCCAACAGTCGGCACAATAATATTGCCTTCTTTGTTTACTGTGAGCTGATAGTATAATTGTACATCACCCCACACTGAAACGAGAACTTCATCGCCGGGACCGAGCGTGTAATTTTGTGGTGTTGCCGTATTTGTTACCGGTTCAAATGTTGATGATGAGTATTGAAAGATGTCGTATCCAAACGGAGCAATTATTGCATCTATTCCTCTGCGGTTTGCAAATCCCGGAATTGATAATTTTGTTTTTGGTTGATCTTCGTTTTCTTGAGGAATACGCTGCGACCTCATTGGCGTAACCGGTTTGTATGTATTGAATGTTTCTTTGTTGTCCGACTGTTGACCCTGTTGCACAAACCCCGGATTTACTCTAGTTAGATACTCTTCTAAATTCAGACCGTATTCTTTCGCTCGGATTGTTGCTTCTTCTTTTGTTAGACCAACTTCTTTCAGTTTTTTTTCAATCTCTTCGGAAGACATTTTCTGCAAAGAGCTTTCCGCCTGCATTTTTATTTGCTCTCGTGTTTGACCAAAGGAAAGTGCAGCAAAAAAAACAGAAATAACGGTGAGATAAAAAAATTTCTTTTTAAAGGTTGAAGAAAACATAAATTGTCCCCGAATAAAGAGTAACTTGTTTATTGTAACATTATGAAAAAAAATATAAAACATTTTTATGAATTAATAGATGAGTCTACTCTAAAAAGGTTCTCTTGAGTGATGTCATTGCGATCCGCCGCAGG